>OMYH01000058.1 GCA_900315255.1 uncultured Eubacteriales bacterium
CTTGTGAACACAAAACAGAATACTTATTGTGCACTCGGCTTATTTGCCGGGTGTTTTTCTTTTGAGTCCGCTATTTTTTCGATATATGCGGTATTGCCTAAAGTTAAATTCAATATCTGTAATGTGCATTACGCAGTCGTTAAGTTTAATCCTGACGGGACAGCGACCTTTGAAACACCTGTACCGATGCCCGGTGCGGTATCTTTGTCACTCGACCCGAACGGAGAACCGAACAATTTCTATGCGGATGGGTACGCATATTACACGATAAGCAACAACATGGGATATGAAGGGGACTTGGAACTTGCTCTTATCCCGGAGAGCTTCCGCAGGGATGTTCTTAAGGAAACGATCGACAACAATGGTGTGCTCATCGAAAACTCAAATGTGGAAACAGAAAACTTTGCACTTCTCTTTGAGTTTGACGGCGATGTGCGAAAGATCCGTCATGTAATGTATTACTGTTCCGCAAGCAGACCTACCATTGAATCACAGACCAATGAGGATGAGATCGAGGTAAAAACAGAGAAGCTCACCATCAAAGCGGCTCCGCTCGGAAACGGACTTGTAAAGGCAAAGACAGGCGATGATACCAATGATGAGGTCTATTACAACTGGTACAACGAGGTCTATATGCCGAATATGATCGTTGGCGGTCAGGAAATGCTTGCTGCGGTTATGTAAGGGGGTATTTGAAATGAGTATGACACAGACAATAGAAATTGACGGACAGCCGGTGAAATTTCGTGCATCTGCGGCTATTCCGAGAATATACAGACTGCGTTTCCACCGTGATATTTACAAGGACTTATCCCTGCTTGAAAAATCCATCTGCAAGCAGGACGAAGGCGACAGCAACCTTGATCTATTCTCCTTGGAGATGTTTGAAAACATTGCTTTCATTATGGCAAAACACGCTGATCCGGAAGTACCTGATACCCCGGAGGAATGGCTTGATAACTTCAATACATTTTCGATTTATCAGGTCTTGCCGAAGCTGATAGAATTGTGGGGGCTGAATGTTCAGACCACAGTACAGTCTAAAAAAACTTAGACCAACTGACCGGGAAATGACAACTCCCCTGTTTCTGCTCCGATGTGTACAGTTTGGTATTTCTATCCGTGACCTTGATCTGCTCACGATCGGTTTGGTTAACGACATGTTTATCGAAAGTAGGAATGATGATTATAATGGGTATTCGGAGGTAGCTACTCAAAAAGATTTTGATTTATTTTAGAAAATGTATTGCATTTGCATATACAAATGAGTATAATAGAATTAATCAAAATCTTATAAAGGGGTTGTTATTATGGCTGCAAAATCAGCAAATCTGTTTGTCAGATTAGAACCTGATGTTAAAGAAGAAGCAGAGAAGATACTCGATATTCTTGGTATATCAGCTTCAAGCGCAATAGATATATTTTATAGACAGATAATTCTTAAGCGTGGTCTTCCATTTGATGTCAAAATACCGATAGAAAAACCTGTTGCAATGGGTGTGCTTTCTGAAGAAGAACTTAATGCTGAACTGGAGAAAGGTTATGCGGATATGCTTACAGGTCGTGTAAGACCGGCTGATCAAGTTTTTGCTGATATTCGTAGGGATTACGGTATATGAAATACAAAGTTGATATTTCCCATGATGCGGACAACGATCTCAGATGTATTTATAAATACATTGCATATGAATTATGTTCCTTTGAAAATGCTTCTTCACTTCTTGGCAGATTACAGGATGCAATACTCAGTCTTGATGAAATGCCGAAAAGAAACAGATTGTATGATAAGGAGCCGTGGAAATCGAGGGGTATGCGATTTATGCCGGTCAGCAACTTCATAATATTTTATATACCGAATGATGAAAAAATGACTGTAACAGTTACCAGAGTAATGTATGGCGGAAGAAACATCGAAGAACAATTAAACAAGTAAGCTAAAGAGCATCTCTGAAAAGAGGTGCTTTTATTATTTCTACTTTAGGAAAGGAAGTGACACCCGATGGCTAACAGAATAAAAGGAATCTCGGTTGAGATTTCGGGAGACACAACTAAATTGACGAAAGCTCTGAAAAATGTTGACAGCTCCATAAAAAGCACCTAGACTCAGCTTCGGGATGTCAATAAGCTCCTGAAATTAGATCCCGGAAATACTGAGCTTTTGGCGCAAAAGCATCGCCTTCTCGGTGATGCGGTAGGTCAGACAAAACAAAGACTTGAAACGCTGAAAACTGCCGCCCGGCAGGCTGAAAAAGCACTCGCTGTCGGTGATATTTCCAAAGAGCAGTATGATGCACTTCAAAGAGAAATTGTGGAAACGGAGCAGGAGCTTAAACGGCTCGAAAGCACTGCGAATCAATCCTCTACGGCTGTTCAGAATATCGCTGCAAAGGGAGAAAAGCTGAAAACTCTCGGCGATAATATCTCTAACGTCGGACAGAAAATGCTGCCTGCGACAATAGCTATTACCGGACTTGGAACTGCGGCGGTAAAGACAGCCTCTGATTTTGATACAGCTATGAGCAAGGTGGCGGCAATAGCGGGTGCGACCGGAAAGGACTTTGATGATCTCCGTGCGAAAGCTCGTGAAATGGGCGCAAAGACGAAATATTCCGCTACGGAAGCAGCATCAGCTTTCGAGTATATGGCGATGGCGGGTTGGAAGACCAAGGATATGCTTGGCGGTATCGAGGGCATTATGAACCTTGCGGCGGCATCGGGTGAAGACCTTGCTACCACCTCAGATATCGTCACGGACGCTTTGACAGCCTTTGGGTTATCTGCTGATGACTCAGGTCATTTTGCGGATATACTTGCGGCTGCAAGCTCCAATGCCAACACCAATGTATCTATGATGGGCGAAACCTTCAAATACTGTGCACCTATCGCAGGTGCTTTAGGATTCTCTGCTGAGGATACTGCAGAAGCTATCGGTCTGATGGGCAACGCAGGAATAAAGTCCTCTCAGGCAGGTACAGCTCTGAGGGGTATTATGAATAACCTGTCAAAGGATGTTAAATTAACGAGTAAGTCATTCGGTTCAATGACAATTCAGACCACCAATCAGGACGGTTCTATGCGTTCTCTGAACGATATTCTTAAAGACTGCCGAGGTGCTTTTTCGCAGATGTCAGAATCGGAAAAGGCTGCCAATGCTCAGACACTTGTCGGCAAAAATGCAATGAGCGGTTTTCTTGCTCTGATGAATGCCGCGCCACAGGATATCGAAAAGGTTAATAACGCCATAGCAAACTGTGACGGCAAAGCCGGAGAGATGGCTGATACCATGCAGAATAACCTTGCAGGACAGATCACCATTCTCAAATCACAGCTTCAAGAATTGGCTATCTCCTTTGGTGATATCCTGATGCCCGCTATCCGTCAGATCGTATCGTGGATACAAGGGCTTGTTGATAAGCTGAACGGTATGGATGAGGGTACAAAAAAGACCATCGTAACTATCGGTCTGATAGTTGCAGCAATAGGTCCGGCACTGATAGTAATAGGAAAAGTAATATCGTCTGTCGGAACTATTATGACCCTTGCGCCTAAAATATCAGGAGCTATCACTACTGTGAAAGGCGCTCTTTCCGGACTGAATTTAGCAGGACTTATAGCAAATCCGATAACACTCGTTATAGCTGCGATTGCTGCCCTTGTGGCGGCTTTTGTTTATCTCTGGAACACAAACGAGGATTTCCGAAACGCAATAACTGAAATATGGGACGGTATCGTAAGCAAATTTCAGAGTTTTTTTCAGGGTATCGTTGACAGGCTCAATGCTCTCGGTTTTAATTTCAAAGATATCGGTGAGGTCATTATGGCTGTATGGGATACGGTCTGCTCATTCCTCGCTCCTGTTTTAGAGGGTGCTTTTCAGTATATCAGCAATATGCTTTCATATTCGCTTGACATGATAACGGCGATACTTGACATCTTCATCGGCATATTCACTGGCAACTGGGAACAGGTCTGGGAGGGTGTCAAAGGTATTTTTATGGCGGCATGGAACTTCCTTGTAAATAATATGAAGAATATCCTCAATGTGCTGAAAGGCATTTTTGAGGTCTTTCTCAGTTGGTTTGGTATATCGTGGGATGAGCTGTGGAGTGGTGTGAGCGAGTTTTTTACTAACATTTGGAACGGCATCAGCTCATTTTTCGGGGGTATTCTTGACGGTATAAAAACCGCTGCCGTTACGGTGTGGACGGCGATATCAGCCTTTTTTACTACGATCTGGAACACCATAAAAAATACATTTATGACTGTAGTAAATGCTATAAAGACCTTCCTGACTACGGCTTGGAATACCATCAAAACGGTTGTAACGACTGTGATGAACACTATACATACAGTCATGTCTACTGTCTGGAATACGATCAAAACCGTGATAACAACGATAGTCACAGCAGTCCAGAGCTTTATCACCAGTGCCTGGAATACGATTAAAAATACGATTTCGACCGTTGTTAATGCGATACAGACTGTTATTTCTAATGTGTTCAACACCATAAAAACAGTCGTTTCAAATATCATGAATGGCATCAGCAGCACGATATCAAACATCTGGGGCAACATAAGAAACACAGTGTCAACTGTTGTCGGAGGAATAAAAGATTCTGTATCAAACGCTTTTAATAATATCCTGTCAGGTATTAAAGGCGCGATGTCAAATGTATATAACGCTGTCAAGGGCGGCTTTGATAATGTAAAGAATTTCATGGGCAATCTTGCATCTGAGGCTTTTAACTGGGGCAAAGACCTGATCTCAGGTATCGTCAATGGAATAAATAACTGCGTTTCTTGGGTCACTGATGCCGCTTCAAATGTCGGTAATGCTATCCGTTCGTTCCTGCATTTTTCCGTACCAGATGAGGGGCCTTTGACCGATTATGAAAGCTGGATGCCAGACTTTATGAAAGGTCTTGCAAAAGGTATTGAAAACAGCAGAGGTGTGATCAGATCGGCAATGAAAAATGTATCTGCCGATATGGTTATCAGTCCTCACACAGAAGTCGCACCTATAGGTTCAGTTGGTGTATCTCAAACAGACATAACTGAACTTATAACTGCGATAAAGGGTTCTTTACCTAAAGGCGACACTGCAGGCGGCGGTGATATTGTTATCCCCGTGTATGTGGGCGGAACGATGCTTGATGAAATAATAGTCAACGCACAGCAAAGAGCAAATCTGAGGAGCGGAGGGCGGTAAAATGTCGTTTATAGAATATCTGAAAATCAACGGTGATCTGCTGCCCTTCCCGGATTCGTATGAGGTCAGTTTATCTTCTGTGGAATCTGACAGCAGCGGAGAAACGGAAGCCGGAACGAAGCAGCATGATGTTGTCCGTCAGGGTGTTGTAGATATTTCCGTATCTTTTACAGTAACTGCAACATGGCTTAAAAGACTGACATTCTGGTCAAAGCAGGACAAGCTGACTGTGCAGTATTTCGACACGGACAGTTTATCTTTAAAAGAAACTGAAATGTATATCACGGGCTTTAAGGCAAAATTAGAACAGGATACAAGCTATAAAGGCTTGTGGACGGTTGAATTTACTTTGAAGGAGTTTTGAATTACTGTAGCATAATTCGTTTATAAATGATATAATACTCTTCAGAACAACTGAAAGAGGATTATGATATGGAGCTTCGCAAAATTCAAAAATCAGATTATTTATATATAAGATCTTTATATACACAGTCCTTTCCTGATGATGAAAGGGCTCCGTTTCGTCTGCTCAGAAAAAGAGCAGAAAAAGGAAAAGCTGATTTTTTAGTTATTTGTGATAAAGGAAAGAACATAGGTATGGCTTATCTGGTGACCTATAAAGATCTTGCATATTTGTTCTATTATGCGATAGATTCTTCATACAGAGGAAAAGGGTACGGAACGAAGGCATTAAAAACAATAATAGAAATGTACAAGGATTACCGTCTGTTTCTTGCTTTGGAGGATTGGAAAGAAGAATCTGAAAACAAGGAACAGCGCATCAAAAGACATAATTTTTATCTTAATTGCGGACTTCATGACCTCCCGTACAAGCTGAAAGAGGCTACCGTAGTCTTTTCCATTATGGGAATCGGAAGTGCTGTAGAGCCGGAAGAATATAAAGCACTGATGAACAGATATGTTACTTTTCCTATGAAACTGTTTGTTGATTTCCGAATAATAAAAGATTAGATTTCAAGCATCTCTCATGAGGTGCTTTTTTTTCATACCCTGAGAGAGGAGTGAACCGATGTATTCTGTTTCCGAAAACTTCATAAAAGCTGTTCAAAGCAACAGCCGGAGCTATTTCTGGACTGGCGAGATTACAACTAAAAAAGGTCAGAAGTACACCTTTGAAAATAAGGACATTGTCAAAGGCAGTGGATATATTACCCGTCAATGCTGCGGCAATTCAGAAATAGAACTCGGCACTGTCTATGCTGCTGAAATGGGCATATCTCTTTTTACCGATATTGACCGTTACAGTCTTGAGGACGGAACGATAACGCTGTCTTTTCATTTGGATGTGGGTGGTCGTTTTGAAGAAGTACCGATGGGAATTTTTTATATTTCAGAGGCTAACCGAAGCGTAAAAACTCTTGAAATAAAAGCGTATGACTGTATGCTGAACTTTGAGAAGAACTTTCGTAATACTCTGTCCGCCGGAACTTCCTTTGATTTTTTCTCCCTTGCCTACGAAAACTGCAAGGTGCCTTTCGCACATACAAAAGAGCAAATCGAGGCTATGCCTAATGGTAAGTTCCTTTACGGCATTTACGGTGAAAACGATATTGAAAGCTGGCGTGATCTGATATTTTATACAGCACAGGTTCTCGGCTGTTATTGTCAGATAAACCGACAGGGACAGCTTGAATTGAGAAATTACGGAAATGTACCCGTTATGCAGGTGTCCGATAAGCAGAGGTTTTCAAGCAGTTTTTCGGATTTCATAACCCGATATACAGCCGTTAATTCAACCAATCAAAAGACCGCCACAGCTGAATATTATGCACTCACTCCCGATGATGGTCTGACAATGAATCTTGGTGTAAATCCGCTTTTGCAGTTTGGCTTGCGTGACACCAGAGAAACCATAATCCGCAACATTCTTGATGACATATCCAAAGTAAAATATGTGCCTTTTGACTCCGAAACTATCGGAAATCCTGCACTTGATATCGGCGATATTATTTCCTTTTCCGGCGGTCAGGCTGATGAAACGCAGATAGCAGCAATAACAGGAATGACGGTAAGGATAAACGGAAAAACAACATTAAAATGTGTCGGCAAAAATCCCCGTTTATCTCAGGCGAAAAGTAAGAATGATAAGAATATCGCAGGTCTTCTTAATTCCGTAGAGGTCGGAAAAATAAGCGTTCATTCATATATGAATTCTTCTGCTTTCACTATCGGAGAGAATGATGCCGAGATCGCAAGCCTTGAATTTGCTTCTCAGGACGATACGGATGCAGAGTTTCACGGCAGTCTTCTTATTGACATAACGGCTGACAGTATTCAAAAATCAGCAACGGCAAAGGTCGATGAAAAAGATATCGTTATGTTATGGAATGATGATGGTAGGGCTACACTTAAAGTTACCTATGTCATAAATGATAATGTTATAAACACTTACTATCCCATTGAAACATGGCATAGTGGTAAGCATATATTGAACCTTTATTACCCAATCTCAAAGCTGAACGCCAACTCATATAATACCTTTAAGGTATGGCTTTCTGTGACGGGCGGCACTGCTTTTATAGACAGGATGCAGGCGATCTGTACTATCACCGGTCAGGGACTGAGTGCAGGAAATGTCTGGGACGGCAGATTGTCCTTTGAGGAAAAGTTTGCTCTTGTAGAAAACATCGGCAGTCTGAGTGTGAGGGAATCAATAGATATCGTGGAGCCTTATACAGAACTGCCTGAGCCGATAGGACTTGCAGATACCTTTATCCCTGCAAGATTCGGTAGGCTGACAACTCTCAGATTTATCGCAGAACCGCAGATGAATCCTGTTATTGTCACGGAGATCATAGAGCCTGCCGACCGTGATGAAATGACATTTAATCGTGATTATGTGAAGTCAATAACTGCATTTGAATTTCAGACTGATTACAGCTACAGTAACTATGAAATTCCCATTGATGAGGGCAGGATGAGCCGCATTGAAATAAACACAGAACAGTTTGACAGAATTGACAGTCTGGAGGTGCAAAAGAATGGCAAACTATAACTCCCTTGAAGAAATGCTGGGCGAAAGAGATAATATGGAATGTCTTGTAGCTAACACCCGTTACGATGATGATGTTATTCAGATTCAGGGCGTGGATTGGTTCAAGTTTAACGGCTCTCTCATATCCAATATGTTTGTCAGCGGAAACAGCTTTATAGGTCTTGGTTCTAACACCGAGCACCTTCTCGTATGCCGCAGAGATGCTGCAATGTATAGCCTATACCGTGAAGAGGGTGCGCTTTTTGGAATATACAAATTTCTGAAAATACGCTGGGAAGGTTATGCTCAGTATAACAATACAAGCGAGGATGTCAGGCTCTATTACGAATGGTTTTTCTTCGATACCGGCGATATGCTGCTGAACATTATCAAAGCGCCCAATGCCGCTGGTTATCTCAGTTCTAATCGCATCAACGGAAGTATGAATCAGAACTTTACCGTAACGGTAACACAGCAGCAGTACATAACCTTTTATCACAAGGATGATAACGGAAAGCAGTTTGATATTGAATATGATCTCATTGACCTTATGCCGCCATTTGACAGCAAGTATCTGCTTTCTGACAAGGACGGTAAATTTTATCGGCTGATGCACAACAAAGCCTTTGTTGATTCGATTGTTTTCAAAAGAGGACAATGTATCCGCACAGGACTTCTGCCCGGAAATGATATGCGGGTGTCAGTTACTTTCAAGACTTCTACATTCGGAAATGCGGCTCTGTTGGGAGGAAGAACGGATGCCAATACTGATATGTTCGGCATTTTTCTGACCGACAGCAAACATATCACCTGTGTATATGGCGGTCAGAATATAACCGAAGAAGTCGATGATTACAAGGATATTATTATCACGCTTGAACTGTCAAAAGATGGCTTGAAGCGTGACGGAATAACCATAATGACCTTTGATGATGCAGAGTTTACATCTGCCTGTGAGTTGGTTATTGGTACGATAAATACAGCCGAAAAGCTCGACAGCAGATATTTCAGAGGTACTGTTTACAGCATTGATCTGTGGCAAGGCGAGGAACAAAAGCTGCATCTCGTTCCCTGCGTTGATGAACAGGTCAGAGCTTGCTTTTACAATACGATTTCCGACAGCACCTATCTGAATAACGGTTTCGGCAGCTTTGATTTTGAAGACGAAAATCTTGTATTTGATGCTGAATCTTATCTTGAAGAAATACCAATAAACAAACTTTCTGCGTCAACTATCCGGCAGTACGGTTTTTACGATTTTCCGAGGAATATAATCTTCCGCAGGCTTATAAATCCCGTCCTTTATCATTGGCAGGATTCAGATATAGAACTGCCTCCGATCAAAGCGACAATAAGAGCAATACCGCCTGTCCAGCTTGTTTATTCAAAAAACACAGAAATGAACGATAGCACAATTTTAGGCATTGAAAGCGTGGAAATAGATTCCGATGAGAATACTCTGTTCGCTTTTTCCTTTGACGGCGGTATAACTTGGAAGGCATACACAGACGGCAGATGGATGGTGTTATCCGAAGAAACAAGCGGTATGAATCGTGAATCTATTAAGGCTATTGGCACTGATGCCTGGAACGAGGCGGCTGCGGATAAGCAGTATAAGATCAGGTTTGCTTTGCGTGAGGGTGGTTTTGTAAATAAAATAACCGTTCATTATCTGAACTAAAGAGGTGATTTTTTGAAAGGAATAACGGAAATAGAACTGACAGATATCCATACCGGCAAAATCGAAAAATACAAGGAAACAAACCTTGTCACCAATGCAATGGCGGATTTTTTCAGCCACAATATCAACGGTATGCTGTTTACGATTGAGGGCAACACAAACGACCTCAACGGCAATATGCTGCCACTTTGCAAAAATGCTATCGGAGGTATTCTTCTTTTTTCTGATACGATTGAGGAAGACCCTGATAAGTATTATGCACCGTCCGCAAACCCCTGTGTCGGCTATGCGTCCAATGATGTCAACGCTACCACGAATGTTATGCGCGGAAGTATGAACCTGACGGAAACGAAGAAACTCGATAACGGTTATAAATTTGTCTGGGACTTCACAACGTCTCAGGCTAACGGCACGATCTCCTGTGTGGCACTGACACACAAATGGGCTGGAGTAGGATATATGGGTGACGGATATAACGGCACGGGCGCAATATGGGTAATGCGCTCCCGAAATGCCAACAGCAGTGGACAAGCGAGAACCGCTTATATAAATGCTGTGGAGATAGACCCGGAACATAACTTCCTATGGACTATCGGATTGAATACAAATAACGAGCTAATTATTCAGAAGATAAGAGCGAGCTTTACCAGTGTGGGTCTTAACGACACTATGCTTGGCACGAATTACGATGTGCTGTCAGAGGTAAAGCTGAACCCGACAATATTTGTTATGAGCAATCCAAGCAGTAACGAAGGAGCTTATGATTTCTTTGATGGCAAAGACGGGTATTGGTACGGATTTTGGGGTGGAAATAATAAAAGCGGAAACGCAAGCATTATAAAGATAAAAATCAATAAGTCAGATTTTTCTTTTACAGAGGAGCGGATGACGCTTAACGGTGTAACTTGTCAGGCGGTAGGCTATCACGGTGGCTACAACACCAATCCGCAGAGGAATGTTCAAAGCGTCCTGATGAACGGCTATCTTTATATGGTGTCCTACGATAAGACGAAGGTGTATAAGATCAATATTGATAACGCTGCCGATATCAAGGAAATTCCTCTCGGATCTGCAACAAACTACAGCTGTAACGATGATTACTACCGCAGTGGTTCAATGTATCTTGCAAATTTAGGTGACTGGGTAGTTGGTTCTGATTTCAGAATAAACACAGAGGACAAGGTGTTCCGAAACGCAAACGCAGCGCAGTGGACTTATACAAGCACACCATTATTCCAGTATGGGCCGTATCTGTTCAGCTATGGCGGCTATTATGCAAACTCTACAAGGCAGAATTTATTTCTGTGGAAACCGTATCTTGCGACAATAAACAATCTTAAAACATCGGTAATCAAAACAGCAGACAAAACAATGAAAATAACATATACGATTCAGGAAGAATAATTCAGGAAACAGGCGGCAGTTATCTGTCGCTTTTTTTATGGCAACACCGCATAATTCAACAAACAATTAAGTGATAAGCCGGTTTTGCGAAAATGGTTGTGAAAAACTTAGGTTTTCCGTTTTTGCGGTATGCTTATT
>OMYH01000098.1 GCA_900315255.1 uncultured Eubacteriales bacterium
CAGTATGCTTATTCAGCGTTATGTTATCAATCTCAAAAAACTTGACGACACACAGCTCAAAGCCGCAGATGTGAACGGCGACGGAAAGGTTACCAACAAGGACGCCTTATCTATCCTGAGATATTCTATCGGCTACAAGGTCGAAGGTTTATCATAATTTCCTTTTAATTGTACACACCCCTGTCCGTTAATTCGGGCAGGGGTTTTTCGCAAAATTAATTTTGACTTTTCATCATCTGCGTGTTATAATAAGTCCGTACTGTATTGTATCCGACTCTGTCGGAATGATAACAAGGAGGATAAAAATGAATAGTAAAAAGAAAGACATTCGCTGGACGGTAAGTGTTGCACTTATGGCTGCGATCGTTGTTCTGTTGGCGAATACGCCTCTCGGAATGATCCAGCTCCCGATCATTAAGGCAACAACTGTACATATCCCCGTCATCATCGGCGCAGTTCTCTTAGGCCCTCTTGCAGGCGCAATTCTGGGCGCAACCTTCGGTATCTGCTCCGTTGTCAGCAACACAATGGCGCCGACTCTGCTGTCGTTTGCGTTTTCGCCGTTTTTCGCCTCGACCCCCGTTGACGGTGTGAAGGCGGTTTGGATAGCCGTAGGCTGCAGAATACTCATCGGTGTTGCCGCAGGCTGGCTGTGGATCTTCCTCAAGAAGATCAGGCTGCCCTCGCCTATAGGCCTTGCAATAACAGGCTTTGTCGGCTCGATGGTGAACACGATTTGTGTCATGGGCAGTATCTATCTGCTGTTTGCTCAGCAGTATGCCGAGGCAAAAGAAGTTGCTCTGACGGCGGTATTCGGTCTGGTTATGGGAACGGTAACTGCATCGGGAATCCCCGAGGCTATCGCAGCGGCGATATTGGTTTGCGCAATAGGGCAGGCGTTGCTTGCGGCTATGCCGAGAATTATGCCCGAAAAGAAGAAGCAGAGCAATAACGAACCTGCTGTGCAGTCCGAAAATTAATACTAACAGAAATGAGAGATTATCATGATCTTAGCGGTTGACATAGGCAATACAAATATAGTGATAGGCTGTTTTGAAGATGAGGAGATTTTGTTTATCGAAAGACTCTCCACCAATCATCAGAACACTGCGCTTGAATATATAATCTCCATCAAGAATATACTTGAGATCAATGCGACATCTCCCGCAGAGATAGACGGCTGTATTATTTCATCTGTCGTACCGAGTGTTACTCAGACGGTAAGAGAGGCTTTGGAGCGCCTGACCGGGAAAAGTGTTCTGACAGTCGGACCGGGAATAAAGACGGGGCTTAAGATCATGCTTGATAACCCTGCTCAGCTCGGAAGCGACCAGGTGGCGGACGCAGTTGCGGGAGTGAATCTCTACCCTGCGCCGATGATTATCATAGATATGGGTACGGCTACGACTGTTTCGGCAATAGATAAGGACAAGAACTATATCGGCGGAATGATAATCCCCGGGATCAGAGTTTCGCTTGATTCCCTGACAAAGAGAACATCACAGCTGCCGAAGATCGGACTTGAAGCGCCGAAAAAGATCATAGGCACAAACACCGTTGAGTGCATGAAGAGCGGCATTATATATTACTCCGCTTCGGGCATAGACGGCGTGACGGCTCGTATGGAAGAGGAACTCGGCGAGAAATGCACGATCATTGCCACAGGCGGACTTGCCGGGACAATAATTCCGCATTGTAAGCGTGATGATATAATAATAGACGATCGGCTTTTGCTTAAAGGTCTGATGATCATTTATAATAAGAACAAAAAATAATATTAATATATACAGTACTAAACCGCCCACCGTAACAAGTGAGCGGTTATATTATTATGATTTGCCGGGTTTGTTATAAGTACCGTTTCTCACGGATTTACCTATGTATTTGCGTTCTGTTTTCGGGCGCTGTTTTTTGTTTCTATGTATGCAATAACTCCATCTATAAAGAAATACTCCCTTTTTATCGGGAGTATTTTTGTATATTAATTTTAATGATTACTTCTTTGCCGATGCCTTTTTCTTTGTTGTCTTTTTAGCAGGCTTCTTTTCCTCTGCCTTCTCCTCGGCAGGCGCTTCGGGTGCAGGCTCTTCTGCTTTTTCCTCAGCGGGTGCTTCGGGTGCAGTTTCCTCGGCAGGCGCGTCCTCTGCCTTCTCCTCTTCAGGCTCGGGTTCGGGCTTTTCGGGAGCGGGGAGTTCCTCCTTGAGTGTGAAGTACAGTACGCCGAGCGGCGGAAGTGTAATGCTGATGGAGTAGTCAAGATCGTGATTCGGGATATCATCTGTCATAATATCGCCGGAGTTCTTGATTCCGCAGCCGCCGAACTCTTCGTCCTCGGAGTTGAGAACCTCTTCATAGATACCGTACTTCGGAACACCTATGCGGTAGTTCTCGCGGGTCACAGGCTGGAAGTTACAGATAACGATAACCTCGCTGCTGTCACATGCAATCCTGCGGTAGGAGATAATGCTGTTTG
This sequence comes from uncultured Eubacteriales bacterium, assembly GCA_900315255.1. Classification (GTDB taxonomy): domain Bacteria; phylum Bacillota; class Clostridia; order Oscillospirales; family Acutalibacteraceae; genus RUG592. The sequence continues at coordinate 2,474 of OMYH01000098.1, forward strand.
TGGAATCGTCAAGTGCGATCCAGCGGAAACCGTTCCAGTCGTAGTCGTTCTCGTGCATTGCAGGAACATCACGATAGAACTTGTTGAGAGTAGCAATATAGTGGTTGAGCTGTTTGTGCTTGTCATATTCAAGCAGGTTCCACTGCAGCTCTTCGTTTGCGTTCCACTCGTCGAACTGACCTATATCCGTACCCATGAATGTGAGCTTCTTGCCGGGGTGTGACATCATATAACCCAAGAAGCCTCTCAGACCCTGGAACTTCATGTCGTAGTAGCCGGGCATCTTGTTGATAAGCGAGCCTTTTCCGTAAACGACCTCGTCATGAGAGATAGGAAGAATAAAGTTCTCGGAGAATGCATATACCAGGCTGAATGTAAGCTCGTTCTGGTGCCAGTTTCTCCACAGCGGATCTTCTTCGATATAACGGAGCGTGTCGTTCATCCAACCCATGTTCCACTTGTAGTCAAATCCAAGACCGTAATCCTTTATCGGATAGCCCGTAACGTTTGCCCAAGCGGTACTCTCCTCGGCGATCATAAGTGCTTCGGGGTGAAGTGTATGGATAGTAGTGTTAAGCTTCTGTATAAATTCAACAGCCACAAGATTCTCTCTTCCGCCGTACTGATTCGGGATCCACTCGCCGTCCTTACGGTTATAGTCGAGATAAAGCATAGACGCAACCGCATCAACACGGATACCGTCAAAGTGATATTCTTCGAGCCAGAAGTTAGCAGAAGAAATAAGGAAGCTCTTGACCTCATATCTCGAATAGTTGAAGATATATGTTCCCCACTCCTTGTGCTCGCCGATCCTCCAGTCTTCGTACTCATAGCAGCCTGTGCCGTCAAAACGCGCAAGACCGTGAGCGTCCTTCGGGAAGTGCGCAGGTACCCAGTCAAGAATAACGCCGATTCCTGCCTTATGACACTCGTCAATAAAGTACATAAGATCCTTCGGTGTGCCGTAACGTGATGTTGCAGCAAAGTAACCTGTTACCTGATAGCCCCATGAACCGTCAAACGGGAACTCTGTCAAGGGCATGAACTCCAGGTGAGTGTAGCCCATTTCTTTAATATAGGGAACAAGAGTGTCTGCAAGCTGCCTGTATGTGTAGAATGTACCGTCCAAGTTCTTCTTCCATGAGCCTGCGTTCATCTCATAGATGTTGATCGGCTGACTCTTGTGCGGATGAGATTTTTTGTACTCATACCACTCGTCGTCGTGCCACTCGTAGCCGTCTATATCGTAAACCTTAGACGCATTTTCAGGACGAAGCTCACAATGGAATGCATAGGGATCTGTCTTGAGGAATCTGTCTCCCCATGAGGACTCCACACAGTATTTGTAGTTGTCATATTCCGAAAGACCGTCGATGAATGTTTCCCAAACGCTTGTGTTATACAGCCTGTACATATAGTTTGCGTTCTGATCCCAGCCGTTGAAGTCACCTACAACTGAAACACTTTTTGCGTTAGGCGCCCATACTCTGAATACAACGCCGCTTCTGTCTCCGATCTTCATAAAATGAGAACCTAAGAATTTATATGCGTGCGTGGACTCACCCGATAGGAACAGCTCTAACTCGGAAAGCTTGTCAATGTTAGTTGCCATAAAAACCCTCTTTTCATTATTTACTTCGTAATAGCTTACGATATTTTATTTTATGATACAATAATACACCGAATAGATCAACCGCTAATATACCACAACTGTTTACCAAATAAAGAGTGTGATCAAAAAATTATTCTTTATTATCATTAATTCGTTACACTTAAACTTAAACTTGTAACAGCAATTTCAACAAAAAAGTTTTTCGCATACCATCGGTAATATATTCACCACTTCTATATTACATTAATTATAAAATAAAAGTCAATAGAAAAATGAAATTTCTTTGTTAAAATTTTGTAATAAACTCCTTCTGTGCCATCAACGATGCAATGTTATCTCGTCCTTGTGCTTTTCGATGTACATTTCGAGCAGATCGGCAGCGTACTTCGCAAGCTCCGGGCAGGGTCTTTTTTTCGTTCCCACGGGACGATCCTTTGGTTCTCCCTTGCTTGTGCCGAGCTTTGTCATGCCCAGCAGCTCTCTGCACACGATACTGCCGTTGTCCTTTTCAAATTCCTTTGATATATCCTGTACTCTTTTGTAGATCTCACGGCGTTTCAGTGTATCCCTCGGGTCATCGCCCCCGAAAAGGATACCGATAACGACAGCCATGCCGCTGACCGTGCCGCATACCTCACGCATTCCGCCGATACCGGTTCCGAGCGGCTGAACTATCGCTGCGACTGTTTTCGGGTCATAGCCGAGCATATCCTCAAAAGCCATCACAACGGATTGAGTACAGTTGTAACCGCTCAAAAACAATTGCTTTGCTTTATCTCCTCTTGACATTTCAAATTATCCTTTCTTAAGGAACCACTGATTAAATCACGTCCTTCGGACTGAGCACCAAATTTGCTTGCATCTTTAGTCTCGCCTGCCGGCTCGATCGGTGCTTCTGCTGCGAGTATTCCTGCGGATTTTTCGCACAATTTGCCTAAAAATCTGACTACGCAACTTCGGCGCTCGATTTAATCAGCGTCTCCTTAAACAAAAGTAAAATTAAATAGGTTAATCCGCATATAACGGGCTGATGCGCAATATATATGTATAAAGCCTTCTTTCCTATGAATGACAGAACCCTGCTGTGAGATTTATATAGCTTCTCCGATATCATTATCTTTGTTGTTGTGATTACCGAGGCAAAATATGCCCCTGCTAAAAACAGGAATATCCACGGCAGCAGCGGAAAATAATCAGATGATGTAAAATTATTGTCGGGGAAACCAATTGGGAACAGGAATTTTGTATTATAAAGATAATCGGGAAGCTCAAACAGCTTTATTCCGAATATACCCACAAAACGGTCATTTATACCCCATGTGAGCGGAAACAGCAGCATACATATAATGAAAGACGGGAGAGAGGGGAAACGTTCGAGGTATTTCCCGAAAAGTCCGTACAAGATCATTACCACGCTGAGCATATTGATAACGCCGAAGTAGATAGAAATGTACATAATATACTTTTCCAGAAATATCGTTACAATATTTATCCCAAGTGCGGGGATCAGAAGCAGCAGTCCCCTTCTGAGGTTTGACCTGCTGAGCTTCGTGCAGATACCCGAAATGAACACGAACACAACGGGTATAATATAATGTATAGGGAACAGGACATTCATCATGGCAACGCCGAACGGCAGACCGAATATATATGCCCATGAGTAGGCGGCATGGTATATCACCATTGCAATTACCGTCAATCCCCGCAGTTCATCGAGGAGCGGAATTCGCTTTTTTATAGTTTTAGTTTCCGACAATAAAATCGTCCTTTCAAAATTTTGTTACGGAAAGGTTGGAATGAAATGTTCAGTATAAATTTCACTGCCACAACAAAGAAAAGCATAATATTAACGCTTTTCGCACTTTTCTTTTTATCCTGTGTATTCCTTCTGATGATAGGCAGCACGTTTCATATTATGTCGCCGCCGAAGGAATATCTCGGGATCGACAATACGGGCGAAACAGCCGCCCAAAGAGTGGAGTTCCTGACACATCTCGGCTACAATGTTAATTCATCGACAGAGGAAAGCGAAAACATCAGGATACCGATAGAGTTTTCCGATGTATATAATAATTATAACGAGCTGCAAAAGGAAAACGGAACCGATCTTTTAAACTATCGGGGTGCAGAATGCGTCCGTTATACATATATTAACGAAGATAATGATATGAATCTGAATATTATCGTTTATGATGGGCGAATAATAGGCGGCGATGAATGCAGCACAGAACTGGACGGAGAGATGAAGCCGCTTAGGCAATTAGGAATGAGGAGTTAGATATTGGTTCAATGTGCAGTGTGCAGTTATTGAATCCAACCTTCCAAAATTTTTTAAAATCATTATCAAAAGTCGCATAATCATATGTATTTTTTCCTTTAAAACATTAAGGAACTATGCGAAGAGTTTGAATGCGGTCGTACTACATTATTCCGAGCAAAAGACACATTACAGCTACAGTCATTTAATACTAATTTTGGAAAAAACAAAACTACCTATTGGCTAATGCCCGACGTAGATGTTTTAAAATTCAAACAGGAACATGGATTGCTTTCGGACAATGATGATATTACATTTTAAGCAAAGTATGACCGCAGGCAATAGAGCAATAAAATTTCTTTAGTCGGAATGCGGTGATAACTGCAGCCGTTAAGCCGCTATGCGTACCACCATTTCCTTAATACAATAGTTTATATGGTACGCATGTAAAAAGTCCTGATTCTATGCGGGTTTATTCCATGCGTACCAGCTTTTCCCG
>OMYH01000060.1 GCA_900315255.1 uncultured Eubacteriales bacterium
CATACCGCAAAAACGGAAAACCTAAGTTTTTCACAACCATTTTCGCAAAACCGGCTTATCACTTAATTGTTTGTTGAATTATGCGGTGTTGCCTTAAGAAATTGTCTTATCACAATGACTTCATTTGCTATTGAGACAGAAGATCCCCGCAAGGATGATATCCATTTACACATAAATGATTCCAGCAGAACATCTTCATCGCTTTGAATACTATCCGCTATGTATTTATCAAAACGTTTCAGATAGCAAAGCTCATGTTTTCGGGCGCTGTCGCTCAATACTGCTGAGCGGAGTTCATAATACTGCGAAAACACTTTATTATACTTGCTTATGAACATTTCAGATATGCCTCCTTCCGCAAAGGAGATCAAGGAAAACTCCTGTGGGTTCAGGCGGGGAAAGAGCACATTTTCTCAAGCGTTCAATATCCGTTTTTACATAATGCTTTACTGCGTCAGGGTCAGTATGTCCGAGTATCTTTCTTACTGTATCGTAAGAAGTTCCTCCGCTGACAAGATTGCTTGCGAGAGAAGAACGAAATGCGTGAGGACCATGCTTTTTCCCTTTCACATCAATGCCTGCGGATACGATACATACCTTTACGATATGGCGGATAATGCTCGTAGTAAGATTACCGTAAGGAGCGCTCATACTATGAAAAACGTATCCGTCCATTAAACTTGGATCGTTGATTGAAATGTGTGCTTTTAATGCGGAGGAAACACATTCCGGCATAAATACTGACAACGGTTCTCCTGTCTTTTGTTGTATCAGATCAACATGACTTGATGAAAAATCTATCGAAGATAGCTTTAGCTCAGCAATGTCTCCGGAGCGGAGTCCAATTCGTGTGATCAGAAGAAGGATAGCAAGATTTCTTTTTCCTGTCGGCGTATCAAGGGTAATTGTATCCTCCATCTTTTTGATCTCTTCCGGCGTGAATACACTTGGAACATTCTGTCTGCGCTTGTGATGAGGAACGATCGCGGATAAATCCGTTGAAATCAGACTCTTTTCAAACAGATACCTCAAAAACTGACGTAGCACTGCATATCCGTCTTTATTGGTGTAGTTCAGACAGCTTTTTGCGACAATCTCGGCGGTGATTTCGAAAATATTATTGCAGCCAATATCCGAGAGGAATTGTAGAAATATCAGGCAAAAATCCTTCTTGATCCTGACTGTTTCCGGCTTGTTGCCAATTCCTTTGCAGTATTCCTGATAATCATCAAGCAAACCTGCAAAAGTAGGTGGTACATTCGGCTTTTTCATAGCGCGGTGACATCTGTAAGGGATATCATTCAGATAATCATCAATTCTTCTGATCATCAAAGAAACCATTCTGCGTCTGTCATTATCACAAGGATAGTATTCGTCGATGAATGCTTTTCCCCAATCCGGCGAATACTCTTTGACAGCGTGTTCTTCCATAAAAGAACCTACCCGTCTGTAAAGCCTTCGATAGTTCGTGAGCGAGGAATCCATATATCCCAAGCCCTTGAGTTCTGAGATGACCTCTTCTGACAGTGTCAAAAAGTCTGTTTGTTTTTTGCTCATAATAAACCTCCTGCTGTATAAAAATATGGGTCGGAATGACCTCATATTCATTATACAACGGGTATCATTATTCAAGAAACAAACTTAAAATCCGCATGATAGCTAACTTTTTTTGTTTTTCCCCTGATAATGATACTTCTCGGATAATGCGCCTTATTCGAGATCTCGAATAAGGCGCACATGAGAAGGCGTTTCGTTGAAGCCATTCCTTCCGATAAAAAGCTCCATAGTACTTCTGTTGCCGTTCAGACTGTGGAGCGGATAAAAAGAATATATCACGAAGAGGGATTGCTGAAAAACTGCATGTCAGATGAAAGATATAAGGAACGGCAGAAAATCATAAAGCCGTTAATAGATGAATTCTTCGCATGGCTCGAGACTTTGCCGGTGAGCGGCAAAAACAAGCTTGCGGAGGCCATTGGTTATGCCATAAACGAAAAATCATATCTTTACACATTTCTTGAAAACGGAAATGCTCCAATCGATAACAATCGTGCCGAAAATGCGATCAGGCCGTTTGCAGTCGGCAGAAAGAACTGGCTGTTCAGCAATACACCAAGAGGTGCAGAATGCAGCGCGGCTCTGTATTCCATCGTATCTACAGCGCATGCTAATTGCTTGGATGCAGAAAAATATCTGACGGAGCTGTTCAGACAGCCTTCCGGAACGATCATTATGCCTTGGAGGGAGGAAAAGAAAAATGAAATTTCGTAATGAACTGAGAGATGATTGCTATTGGTGTCACGGAAAACTTACACCGCACCTTTCAGAAACGGTTATAGCCAAATGCGGAGATAAAGAAATAGTCTTAAAAAATGTTCCAAGACTTGAATGTAAAAAATGCAATTTTTATTATTCTGCTGAACCTTTCCAGGAACAAAAAACCGAAATATTTCAAAAGCATTTGAAATCACTGCCTTTTTTAAGCGTCACCATTGAATACAATAGCATGATTGATTATGTTGATCGTGAGCTACTTAACCAGAATAATTACTGACATATTTCTATAATTTAAAAATCACGGGATTTACTTTTTGCTTGTCCCGTGATTTTTTGTCTAGAGGTTTACTATTTGACGCTTACGGTATAACAACCGCACGCCGTTAGCCGTTTCGGTCGCCGTGCGCCCTCAACGGACGGCTGAGCGAACGTTGAGCTTCGCTTAATACAACCGCACGCCGTTTCCGGCTTCGGCAAGCCTCAGCCGACGGCTGAGCGAACGTTTAATAAATTTGTTTTTTATAATCGCCTACGGCGATTGTTATAGGTTCAAATTTATGGTATAATGGTGTAAAACAGAATTCAAGAGGATGTAGAAATGTTAGTTGTAAAAATAATTACCATTATACTGGGATTTGCGTTCTTATTATTTGGATATTTCATCTTTTTTAAGAAGAAATATGATCTTATTAATGGTTTTAGTGCAGATTATAAGGCGGGTCGAAAAGATGAAAAATATGCGAAAAGAGTAGGACTGATCGAGTTGATTCTTGGCATAGTTTTACTTACAATCGGTGTTATTTTTATTGTATTTGTATAAGGGAAATTCCGATTTATCTCAGCAACCTCCTTAGTAGTAAACCCCCCGTTTTTACTACGATTCTACTCAGTCTCGCTTCGTGCGAGGCTTTTTCTTTTTGAAATTGCGAAAAAGGGGTAGCCGTTAGCGGTGTGAGTGTGGTATAATTTTGTAAAGTTGAATTAAGGTGATGAACATTGAAGGACGCATTGATTAATTATAGTAAAAAAGCTATGGCAAGACCAAATTATTATAATCCGGGTAAATATGAGGGTGTTGTTTCTGAATTAAAAACTGAATTTCAAAGAAGCATTCTTGTACCACGTACAACTAAAACAAATTTTGAACCCTTCCGCAGTAGATTCGGATTTGAGCTTCCTGATGACATAAAGGATTATATTAATCTATATTGGCATTCATATATCGAAGGAGCATATGATTGCTATAAGCAGGATGAAAATGGCGAATATTATAAATTTGATGAAGGTCAGATACTGTTTCCAGTACTGAAACATAACCGTGAAACAGACGATGATGTGCTTTTTCAGAAAAACGGAGTTTATGATCTCACTGAACAGCTGTACAAAAACTGTAAAAAAGAGCATTACTGTTGTGATGATATCACTAAGGAAGTAAAGGAATATATTTGCATCGGTTGGACAGGGTATGCTGCTCATGCTGTCTTATACAAAATAGCAACAGGAGAGATCTATCTTGAAAGTTGGAGAGAAGATAGATTAGCCGATGATAAACCAATCGCAGCTTCTTTATCTGAATTGATTAATAATATATATATCAAATAGACTAAATTAATTATAATATGAATTTGAGTTTAGAGGTTAATTGTATGGCGAATGTAAAAGTGAATGTTTTGGAAATTGTAGATATGAGTTTCCCTATATTTGTTAAATTTGAGCTTATAGATTGCAATAGTGTTAGTCATTATTTTATTGACAAAGTTCCGGTAATAAGTGATAATTATGACTTAATTCCACCATATACCGGAAATATGAGATGTAGTATCATCAGGGAAACAAATAATACAATTATTATCGACACTTCAAAACCTGATGATATTGCATCATTGAATGGCGAATCTCAATTTGAAGTCTTTAAGGAGCAAGTAAAAGTATAAATCTTTGTTTTCATTACCGAATCAAAACTCCTTAGTAGTAACCCGCCCCAGTTTTTACTACTATTTTACTACTAACGACTTCCGCATTTTGCCCCGTTTCGCAAAGAATTGTATATTTCGTCCAATTCTGTCAAAAACTAAAGAACCGCATAGCAATCGTCAAAATGCGGCATTTTATGCCATTTTACAGCAATTTGAGAAAGGAAAATTCTATGATAAAAGTAATGTTCATCTGCCACGGCAGGACATTTTTATAATCATTTTCCTCCACTGAAACAGGGCTATATTTTCCAAACTGCGGCAGGTGTATAGGGAGAATACTACGGTTTTACTACTAACTGGGAGATGGAAAAACGGGAGTGTAGTTTTCTGCATCAGGTTAATTTACAGAGTTCGGAAGAAGGCGATTTATTATGAACCTCAGAGAAAGAATAATTGAAGATGTAGAAACGCCTAATTATCAAAATAAATATCCCGACACTGTTATCAGTTTTATTCTGACAGCAGTGTCGGGTTTTTGTATTATTATTGAACTGTCACGCTTCCGCTTGTACTTCCGATAAATTCCGCACCATCTGAAAGATTAACTGTAACAGAGCTTATATCATCAGCTGTGATAGAGTCTCTGTAGCTTTCGCCGGAAATATTGAGCGTCAGCTTTCCTCCGTTGGAGCCGTCATTACCCCATTTGCCTTTGCCGGCTGAAACAAGGTTGCCTAATTTTGCAGTCAGGTCGTTTCCGCCATTCAGGTTTATAACGGAGCTTGTATTGGTGATGTAGAACATCGGTTCGTCAAGCCCGCTTGTGATAGTTGTGTTTGTCATTGTAAGCGTTGATACCGAGCCTGTCGCATCAGAATCCGCAGCATCGCCTGACATACTCTGATAGAGCATTACGCCGTTGTTTCCGCTGCTGCTCCACTCGCCGCCGTCTATGACAGCATCAATGCCGTCAACAACATACGCGCCGCTGAGAGTAACAGTCTTATTTCCTATCGTTACTTTAAAATTACCGGAGGAAAGCTGCGTGTTATCAGAACTTGCCTCTTTAATGCTTATCTCGCCGGCACCTACATCTGTTGTGGACGTCTTATCCTCTGTCGAAGTATCCTCTGTTTTGGGTTCAGACGATTTACCGGCTTTGATTCCAGAAGATTTCTCTGCTGTTACGGATTCCTCGGCTTTGCTTTCCGTTTCACTGCTTACGGAAACTTCTGCACTATCCTGCGTACTCACCTCTGACTGCACAAGGCTACTTTGAACGGCTGATTCCTCAGCTCCTGCAAGGGACGCCGTCCTTTGACGAGAAATTTTACCCTTCAATAACTCGGTTCCTTAGTTTGACAATCCTGCTGCTGTAAGAGGCACACTCCGCAGAATGCGTTACCTGAAGTATCGTGACACCCTTCTCTTCGTTCAGTCGCCTGAAGAGCTGCATTATTTCTGCACCTGAAGCTGCGTCCAGGTTACCTGTGGCTTCGTCTGCAAGAATTATCTCTGGCTCGCCCAGTACAGCCCTTGCAATAGCAACTCTCTGCTGCTGACCGCCGGAAAGCTGCGACGGATAAGACTTCACCTTGCTTTCAAGTCCTGTTATCGATAATATTTCCTGATACTTTTCCTTGTAATCTGCTATACGCCTGTGACTCATTTCAATAGGCAGCAGTATGTTGTCCTCTACGGTCAGGTTGGCTGCAAGATTATAGAACTGAAATACAAAGCCAATCTTTTTGCAGCGGATCTCAGAAAGCTTTGCGTCATTAAGCTGAGTAATGTTATCCTCTCCTACGAAAATATCTCCCGTAAAATCCCTGTCAAGTCCTCCGATAAGATAAAGCAGAGTAGATTTACCGGATCCCGATTCTCCCATCAGGGACACAAAACTGCCTTTTTCTATGTCAAGAGATGCACCCTCAAATACAGACTGAGCAGCTTCACCCTTGCCGAAAGTTTTGTATATGTTTTTTGCACTGATAACAATATTGTTCCCATTCATAATAATTCCCCCATAATCAGTCTGCGCTTGTCTTTATTTCTTCTGCAATATTCATCCTTGAAAGCATTCTCAAAGGTTTTACCGTAACGATAAGCAGTACCGCAATAGCCAAAGCACCGAACAGTACCGAATACAGTGCGGGATTCACAAGAGGTATGCTGATGTCAAGCATTTCAAGTCCTTTATCGATAATCTGCAGGAAATAAAATGAAAAAAACATAGAAGCTGTTACTGAAATAATAATCATCAGTAATGTTTCCGTAAAGATAAGCTTTTTCAGCTTGCTCTTGCTCATTGAAGAAGAGTAGTACACAGCATATTTTCTTCTGGATTGTTCAAAGCCCATAAGCAGGTTGCTTGAAGTACTCAACAGTGAGAGTATGAAACCGAGAGCAACTACTGCGTATACTATAGTCAGCATACTCTGCATCTGTGCCCTGAGTTCCATGAGATCTTCTTCTACGGTGACAATACTCGAATCAGGATCAGATGTAGTCAGCTTGAGCATCTGTATAACAGAAAAGACCTTGTCGGGCTTTGTCTTGATTACTACGGTAGAAGGTGAATCAAAGAATGCCCGCTTGTAGTTTTTCTCATTTAGCATAACGGTATTGCCCATACTGTTGAAATAGCTTGCGTCGATCAGAGTTTTTACTTTAAGCTTGTATTCTGTGGGCAGATAGCTATCGGGAGAGAGCGTCAGCGAAATCTCATCTCCTACCTTAATTGAAAGCTTGGATGCAAGCACCTTGTCGATAGCCGCTTCATTGTCCTCCAGTTTATCCGGACAATCTCTGATGCCTGTAAAATAGTTGAAACCTCCGTCATTGTAAGCCATGACCATCATATCACGATCCATACCGTTTAACCTGCTTCTGTTTTCGTATGTGAGATACTTGTAATACATCATCTCTACGCCTTCAACACCGTCTAATCTGTTGATTACCGTACTATAGAGTTCACTCTTCTGTTCGGGCTGTTTGATAAGAATGTTTGCGTCATACACTGGGGATGAAATCAGGTTAAGCAGTGACACACCGATAACGAGTACAGAAATAGTCAGAGATATAGCCGAAAGAATAAGCTGTGCGGAAGAAACACTGCTTTTTGTAGTAGAGATTTCCCTTACTGCAAGACGTGCCACAGGACTGTTTGTCTTTTTGAACAATGCTGCAAGCAGCTTTGAAATCCATAACAGCAGAAGCGGGAAGAAGAGTGCCGCACCGATTGCGGAAAGAAAAGCAGCAGTGATGACGATAATGAAATCCGAGGAAATAACAAAGCAGACAATACCTGCGACAAGTATGATAATGCCGATAATGCAGAGAGGCTTTGACGGCAGATAGGCAGTCTCTTTGGTACCGAATATAATATCTCTTACGGGAGTTTTTGACGCTTTGATTATTGCCGTAAGAGAGAAGAGACACTGTATAAGTATAACGCCGAGAATAACGAGGAGGATCGTAAGGAAATTTATGCCGTCCGATTTAACACTGTCATCAATGCCTGCGGGCATGAACATACTCAGTGTAAGTCTGTTCTTCAGCGGAAGATATACAAGACATCCCAGCACCCCGCCGCACAGTCCGTAGAATGCGCTTTCTGCCATCAGGATCATTCCTGTACCTGCAACGCTGCCGCCTATGCTTCTCAGCATACCGATAACGGACATTCTTTCGTTTACGATATGTCTTGACATTGACACAACGATAAAGCAAACCATGAGGAAAACTACAGCAAATATGAGATAGTAGATGTTCAGCATACCGCCCATAGCATCCTCAATGTCAACGGAGGTAGTACCAGATGCCAGACAGTCAGGATATTTATTCTGTATGTCTTCGATAGTCTGAGCGGTCAGCTCGTCAGGAACAACATCCACATAGCCGAAACTGTAAGTGTTATCATCAAGTCCGCCTATTTCACGGCACAGCTCAGGAGTTACCAGTATAGCCATAGGTGTCATTTCCATAACCTTGCGGGCAGGACAAATACTGAGTATCTTCAGGTCGTATTTTTTACCCTTGTCGCCGTAGAACGATATAGTATCTCCAACTTTTTTACCGGCCTGATATGCGAGGGGCTGTGTAATGGTAACGCCTTCCTTGGTATTTGGATAGATATCATCCAGAATCCTGATATCGTAAGCCGCTTTTGTGTCAATGCCCACGATCGTTATAGAAAGATGGTCGGCATAGTTAAAATACTTCTTATTTGGTTCGGTAATGCTGATTTCTGCAGTTACCTTTTTGACTATACTGCTTCCGGGTGGGAGATCAGCAGCTTCTGCACTCAGCTTATTCAGCGGATCAAGCAGGATGATATCCGTATTGCCGTAGGTTGAGTGAAAAAAATCAGTAATGCTGTTTTTAGCCGAAGTGATGCCTGAGATGCAAAACAGTGCCGCAAAAGCCGCCGCCGCCAGAGAAAGTATGATTATGGCGGAACGCAGAGGCTTTTTGAAAACATTTTTTACTACAAGTTTAGCTCTTATCATTTTTATCACCATATCCTTACTCTGTTTTCGGGCGCAACATACATCTTATCTTTTTCTTTTACATCATAAACGAGATAGAATTTATCCATGACCGAAACTACAGCATTTACCCTTGCCTCGGCAGGACTGTGTACATCACCCTCAAGAGCCTGTGTTACATCCTGTATTCTTATCAGCTCAGCCCATGATTCCGCTATTCCTGTGAAGATCTCTTCAAGCTCTGTCTTGTCGTCGGAAAGATTGAGTATACACTGTACTGCGCCTAAATCCGCTATATTTTCTCCGAGGGTTTGTTTGCCGTTGATAGAGTAGACATCCATTATCAAATAATGGTTGTAATAGTCGGTGATTTTCTCCATGACCTTCTTGTAGGCTTCACTGTCTTCTTCGTTTATCCATCCGGGTTTATAACATCCCGTGTCGTCATACAGAAAACCGTTCGAGTCGAAGGCGTGGTTCATCTCGTGGGCAACAATATATCCGAAATAACCGAGATTGTAGTATTTGCTCTTTTTAAGTGAAAAAGCAGGCTCGGCCATATTAACCGCAGGTATTGTTATACAGTTTACCGTAGGATTATACACAGCATTTACTGTAATAGGTGTCATGTTCCAATGTCCCCTTGAAGCCTTCTCATTAAGAGTTGATATCTCAGCCTTAACCTTACCGCTTTTTACTGCTATCGCATTGCTTAGCAGAGAGCCGCCGTCTTCCGTGCTTGTGATAGTGAAGGGAGATACATAGTCCTTATTGTAACCGAGATTGATTATCATATTGTCAAGCTTGAGGAGGAATTTCTCCTTTGAGTTTTTGCTGAGTCTGTCACAGTCATTGATAAGCTCGCGCAGGGAGCCCTGAATATCTCTGACCATTATTTCGACAGCCGACATGACCTCATCAGTGCATATTTCTCTGCCGTAGAGCTGACCGATTTCTTCATCCAGCAGTGCTGCCGTATACTGCTTGGCGTGTTTATCAGTGTCATCAGCCTTAGCCTTACTCAAACCACCCATAAAACCAGGTGGAAGAGTATCCGCATATTCAAACGCCAGACAAGACAGCATGTAGTCCTGCATAGCTCTGAGGTTCTCGTTTTTAAGCTTTTTGTTTATCATTTCAGCCTGAGGAACATCAAATACAATCAGGGAATCGGTATTGAATCCAAAGGAGGTAAGCAGATTATCCACATCTATATTGCTGAATAAGTCTTTAAATTCTTCCTTTGTGCGAGGGTTATAATGTACGCCCCAGTCGTTGAAGCAGTCGGAATCGGCTGTCTCCAGCATTATGTCGTAAATCAGCCTTACAACGTTCTTTGCTCTTGCGTTGGCTTCGGCTTTGTCTACATTTAGCGCTTTAAGGACATTCTCTGTACGACTGCCGATATCGTTTATGCCTGCGTCGGTTTTGGTGAAGTTTTCCTTCATATTGCCGCAGGTGAACATATTCATCATGAATAATGCGTTTTTGGAATTATCCTTCGTTTCAGGCTCTACAATAAACCTGAAAAAAGAGGATACTCCGTACTGCTGATATATCATTCCCATAGCACTGATAAGCTCATCTACAGTCTTGCAGGATTCGATCATTCCCAAGGCAGGTCTCAAGGGATCAACACCTGTTTTTTCTCTTGCTTCCAGATCCATGTACTGAAGGTAAGTTTCCTTTATCATCTCTTCAAGGGAGCCTTTTTGCGGGGTTCCTGATACATATTTATCTATCATGTCTGACAGATAATTCTCCATTGCCTCCATAACCGTTTCCGTCGTACTTATACCGTTCTTATTGTAGGGTATCTGATTTGTGGTAAGGAAGTCATAGTTTATATATCCGTAGTAGTCTTCCTCCGGATCGGGACGACTGACGGTTTCTGATGAAACGCTCATCTGAGACATCATCGGTTCTTCGCTGTTACAAGAGGTCAGCGAAAACAATAACAATGCTGTGAGCACTATAGGCAAAAATCTTTTTCGCATAAGCAGCATCCTTTCTTTATTATGAAAAAAACATAGGCTTTATTTAAATATTACCACAATCTTTTCGTTTGTTCAATGACTATTGTATAGTATTTTTAACAGAAGTTTATACAGGGTGAGCATTATATGATATAAACAAGCAGTACTGAATTCAAGGGTATCATTAAGAATAACGAAACGAAGGCATATATGCATTGGTGCTGCGTAAAAATTCAGAAAAACAGTTCCGCCCGACAGGAGATCATATGAGAGTGAATCTTTGCCGGACGGGTTTTGGGTTTTAGGGGGGTTGTAGCGAATCTCTAATAAATCCTACTCAATGCCTTGTTAATAAGTAGCGTAATATTCATCAATATCTATAATATGCCGCAATTCAACTTTGCCACCAATTATCATCCAGAATACTCTTGCAAGCTCCAGATACAAGTACCAATCGTTTCTGGACTCCTTATAAATATAAAATACGATGTAATTTTTCTTTCGGGGAATTTTCTTA
>OMYH01000061.1 GCA_900315255.1 uncultured Eubacteriales bacterium
CTTGTGACATCTTATATTTTCAATTATATCGTATCATTATATTTTTTAGATGTCAAGCTATTATCAGCCCTTTCGGGCTGACGGCAATTCATCCCCGACATATAGTGGTCGGAGTCTTCTTGCCGAGGTTGGATAAAAAATGATCCGCACTGCTGTCAATGCGGATCAATAGATATTATCAAAACAGTATGCCGTCATAATACTGCAATATTAAAAAAGTCACTTCGCTGTAGTTAGGCGTTACATCATAATAACTCATATAAGTATCGGTTATGGTTTCGTTGATCTCTTCCATTACCTCGTCTTTGACAACGGGCTTTTTCTTCTCAAGAGCCTTGACTGTTTCGCTGTCATAGCAATTATCGTCAAACCTCACTATGTCCGGGATCTGCGGCTGCTTTAAGTATGTTTCGTCGTCAACTCTTGCGTAGTAGTCGTTGTCTATATAGTAAAGCGCCCCGAGATAACCCGAATATCTGACATAGTCGCATTCGCTGCTTGTGCAGGCTAAGAACGAGAAGAAATTCGCCTCGTCTTCAAACATATATCCCTTCAGATGAGAAAGCTCATGGGCGGTGGTGTTCGGATAAAATGACGATGACAAATAACGGCTGTAATTTGCCTCCATAGAAAACGGGAAATACACTCCTATTATGTTGGACTGATACATAAAATACGAGCCGAGGATCCCCTTTGGTTTCGGATAATACCCCTTAAACCGAGGATACTCCTCCGACAGTGACTGCATAGCCTTTCTCACCTCTGCGTCTGTATCTCCTCTGAAAACGATCGCCCCGTTTTCGTCACGCTCCATTTTTTCCGCAAGAGAAGCACATTCTTCTATAAAATGATTCCTCACGATCAGTATCTGTTCGGTCGTATAGGTTTTGCCCCTGTGTCCCTTGATATCGAGCTTCGAGCAGCTGTACGGGATATTACAGTTGAGCGTCATGACAAGCACTACCGATAGGAATGTCACGAGCACAAACTTCAGATACTTCACGGCGAAGCTGCCCAACTTCTCCAATTTCCTCATAAAAACGAGCGCAACAGAGATCACTAACATCGCAAGCAGAAGTATCACCGCTGCGGCGATAAGGATCTCACCTACAGAAAAGGGGAAGATCCCCGTCAGTCTGCCGTATGTATCCGACCATATCCCAAATATATGATCTGTGTAGAAATCGGCAAACGATCGGCTTTTTGCCAGGACATTCAGCAGTATGACCACGGCTGCGTATACGGCAATAAATATTATGAACCTCTTTGATCCCGCCTTTGATCTCTTTTTCCCGTCTGTCGGCTGCTCCGACTTATTCTCTTCAAGAACAGTTTTTTCTTTTACTGCGTTCATTTAATCACCCGTTAATATTTGTTATAGACAGAGCTTTCTTTGATATGGGCAATGTCTGCTTTTATCTGATCGGACAGCTCCTCAAGGCTGTCGAACTTCTTTTCGTCACGAACAAAATCGAGCAGCTGTGTACGGACACGTTTGCCGTACATCTCACCGTAGAACCTTCCGAGAATGTGAGTTTCGATATTTTTATTTACTCCTCCGACGGTCGGCCTTACACCGACATTTGTGATACTCTCATACCGCCTGCCGTCTATATAAACAAAGGACGCATACACGCCGAAGCGCGGAGTAACAAAGCCTTCGGGCAGGTTCTGATTAATGGTAGGTATTCCCACTGTCCTGCCGTTGTGCCTGCCCTCAGTTATGACCTGTTCTACGGAAAAAGGTTTCCCGAGCAGTCTGTTCGCAGTGAGTATGTCGCCCTGTTCGATGAGATCTCTGATCCTGCCCGAGCTTACCGCCTTATCGCCGTAACATACAGGCGATGAAACAAACGCTTTTATCCCGTGTTTGCGGCAAAGCTCTGTCAGAATATCGCTTGTACCCTCGGCATTCCTTCCGAAATGATAATTGAAGCCGCAGAATACCGCCTTCACTCCTATTTTATCTATAAGAACAGCCTTGACAAAGTCCTCGGGGGCGATGTTCCTGACAGATGAAAAATCGACCGAAAAACAATGCTCAACTCCCGAATCACGGAGTATGTTCATTTTGTCGTCATGACTTAACAGACTGCGTCTGGGGGTTTTCCCGAGCAAGGCGGCGGGCGATACGTCAAAGGTAAAAACAGCGCTGTCCAGGGCATTCTCTTTTGCATAGCTGCACATCGAATTGATTATCCTCTGATGACCGATATGTATTCCGTCAAAGCAGCCGAGCGCTGCGCAGCACGGAGATATTTGTTGTATGGTGTTATATATCTGCATAATATCCTCTGATAATTAATTATTACAAATTATTCCAAGGCAATTCCAAAAGCCTGTTGATAAAAATCAGTTCAAAAATCGGTTTGAAAACACCTTTTGTACCATTGTACAACATTTTTTCCGATTATTCAAGTAGCCTGATAACTTACAGACAGGTAATTGCTGTCATTTGTGTTTTAAAAATGTTCATACATTTTTCTGTAAATTTGATATAATATATACGGTTACACAGTCAGGGGCAGGCGAGCGCCTGCAGGCAAATACCGCCCATCTTTAGTATGTAACGATAGACTTTGCCGCATATTAAACTAATTCTTTCTCGCAGCTAAACAGAGGGCAGGCGAGCGCCTGCAGGCAAATACCGTCCAACTTTAATATGTAACAATAGACTTCGCCGCATATTAAACTAATTCTTTTTCGCAGCTAAACAGAGGGCAGGCGAGCGCCTGCTGGCAAATACCGCCCATCTTTAATATGTAACGATAGACTTCGCCGCATATTAAACTAATTCTTTTTCGCAGCTAAACAGAGGGCAGGCGAGCGCCTGCAGGCAAATACCGTCCAACTTTAATATGTAACGATAGACTTCGCCGCATATTAAACTAATTCTTTTTCGCAGCTAAGGGAGGCTCATCATGAATATATACAAGAAATTTGCCGCTGCGGCAATAACAATGTCGCTGATATTATTATGCGGCTGCAGCAATAACAGCGATACAAAAGCAGAGGGTGATCCGGCTATGGTATCATCGGAAAAAGCGGAGTACACAGCAGATGAAATAAGAGCGTATCTTCCCGGCGAATGGGGCAGGCTCGAAAAGGCAATGCACTATTTTTTTGATGACGGAAGCTGCATTATCGGCGGTATGCAGGGGTCATACATAATTGACGACGAACGCAGCCTGATAATGACGACAATGAGCGGCTCGGTCACGGAATACGTTTGGGCAAGCTCTTTCACTAAAACCGACAGTCCGAATTACTGGTACCTTGACGATGATATTATAACGATAAACGGTAATCAGTTCACGAAGATCTCGGACACGATCGAAACCGACGACCTTATGCACTGATCCTCATAAAATCATCAAATTTCTTTTGACTTTTATTACAAAATATGATAGAATTTACTTGTAAAATTTTAACACAAGGAGATGTCCGTAATGGATTGTATTTTTTGCGAAATAATCAAGGGCAATATTCCCTCAACGAAGGTTTATGAGGATGAATTTGTCACCGCATTCAACGACCTCAAACCTCAGATGCCCGTTCATGTGCTGATCGTTCCGAAAAAGCACATAGCTTCCGCCTTTGATCTCGAAGAAGATGACGCCGAGCTTGTGGGGAAAGTATTCCTTGCCACTAAGAAAATAGCCAAAGATCTCGGCCTTGAGAAAGGCTTCAGGATCATCAACAACTGCGGAGAAGACGCAGGGCAGACTGTTAGGCACCTGCATTTCCATATGCTGGGCGGAAAAACTATGGGCGAAAAGATCATCTGAAAGCTGAAGGCAACACTGCACAAATACCGCCTAACGGCTTTGCGGTATTGCCTTAAACGAAAAATAAAAAGAATTTTGAGGTAGATAGATATGGATTCATTTAAAATGACGATCGCAGGACTTGAACGCGAGCTGCCGCTTTGTCCCGTAAGCGATACTCTTGATATAGCGGCATTCGTTATGTTCGGCGATGTGGAGATAACCGAAGCCGTGTCTGCGGAGCTGCTCAAAAAGTGCCCCGAACACGACATTGTTGTTACAGCCGAGGCAAAGGGAATTCCGCTTTGCTATGAAATGGCACGACAGGGCTGCCGTGATTACGAGATAGCAAGAAAATCTATAAAAACATACGATATCGACCCGATATCTTTTGAGGTGAGGTCAATTACAACGAACGCTGTGCAGAGATTATATCTCGCCAAGCAGAGAGCAGAAAGGCTCAGAGGCAAGAGAGTCCTTATCGTTGACGATGTAATAAGCACGGGGGCGTCGCTGTATGTGCTGGAGGAGCTTGTCAAGCAGGCAGGAGGTATCATAGTAGGCAAAGCGGCTGTGCTTGCCGAAGGAGAAGCAGCCGAACGCAGCGATATAATTTACCTTGAAAAGCTGCCTTTGTTCCCGAGATAACAAACGTCGATGTCCCCCGCCGACGTACGCAGGAGCTAACGCTCCCCGACGTTTGTTGACATCGTCGCTCGCTCCAATCAAGCGAGCTTGTTGGAGCTTAGCTCCTTGTTTAATACAGAACGACAGGAGGAATACAAGTGAAAAGACCTTTTGCGTATATAGGCTTCAGCATGATACTTTCACTTGTGTTCGCAGCAGCATTCCACACTGCGGCACCGTACTGTGCTGCGGTGTGTTTTGTTTTGTTCGCTGCTTGTATAATTTTAAAAAAGGCAGCTCACCGAAAAACAGACGTATATGCTTTGTGCTGTATTGCCGCCTGCATTTCCATGCTCGGCTATACGGCAGCGGTGAACCTTTATGTTCTCCCGCTAAGCCGTGAATACGACGGCAAGCAAACCGACTTTTCGGGAATGATAATCACCGAGCCTTATACCTCCGGCAGCACGACAAGCTTTACCGTACAGACCGATACTGTCAACGGAGAAAAGAAAAAGCTGAAACTGCGGATATCGACCTCAAAACCCGAATCGGCTCATATTTACGATAACATAGAAGGCGAAGCCACTCTTACTTCTTTGTTTGAATACGGCTACGGATATGCGTCATACTACGGAGCCAGAAGTATTTTTTACAGCGCTTATATCAACCCGTATTTCGGCAGTGACTGCAACGTCATACATAACGATCGCCGTCCCTTTTATGCGGTATTTTCGGATATTAGAAAAGCGGCTGCAAACAGCTTTGACCGCTATCTTGCATATGATGAGTCGGCAGTATGTACGGCCGTAGTCACGGGCGACAGACAGTATCTGAACGACGATATATACGACAGCTTCCGCAGGCTCGGCATTTCTCATATACTCGTTGTATCGGGAATGCACTTATCTGTCGCTGTGGGCGCAGTGCGTCTTATCACAAGACAGGTAACCAAAAGAAGGAAGCTTTCGGCTTTTTTCGAGCTGTTATGCATATGGACATTTGCTCTGATAACAGGAATGGGTTTTTCGGTGATACGAGCCGCCGTTATGCTCACTATCTCCACTCTTGCATGGGGACTCTACGACAAGGCGGACGGACTCGATTCACTGGGAGCCGCAGCAATAATACTGTGTCTGAACCCTCTCAACATAGGAGATATAGGCCTGCTCTGGTCATTCGCCTGTACATTTTCGATACTTGTTTTTGCCGAGCCGTTGGAAAAGCATTTTGAGAAAGTATTCAAAGTATACAAAAGAAAAAACCGCCTCAACCCGGCGATCGCCGTTTCGACTGCGGCGTCGATAGGCTCACTGCCGTTTCTCATCTTCTATGTCGGGTCAGTTTCGCCGTACATGATCTTAATAAATATCATGCTTATGCCGTTTACCGGTATAATGATAATTACCGCTATGGCAGGAGCTTTTCTCTCACTGCTGCATATTACTTTTGCAGCAAAGCCGTTCCTGCTTGCGGCAGGGTTGACGGCAAAGGGCTTCATTGCAGCTGCAAAGCTTTTTGGAAAACTGCCCTTCTCCAATATTAAGACAGATAACGAGAAGGTGTATATATGGTTCTTTATGAGCATTATACTGATTGCGGCATTTTACAGTATGAACAAGAAAACCGTAAGGTATATCGTGCTTATTTCGATCCTGTCGCTTGCGGGGCTGTATGCTGCGGATATTGTGAATTCATACGATACTGTGACTGTATCCGTACTCGACGTAGGTGACGGTATAGCTGTTACAGTCGAAAAGAACGACAGAGTTTTCCTCATTGACGCCGTCGGAGAGAAATATCAATATCAACAGATCAAAGACAAATTGAGTGATTATGATGTTATCTCATGCTTGTTTGATACGAATTACTATAAATATGAAGAGTATGCATATTACCGAAGGATACTGCGCAGCATCAATGCGGAGAAAATAGTCGTATGTACAAATTACAAGCAGGAGAACACCTACTCTTACTCCCGTTATCTCGGAGCAGATGTAATATATGCAGATGCGGATATCGCCGATATCGAAGCCGCCGATTCATTGAGCGTTACGCTGATACGAACCGACAAAGGAGTATGGCAGTACATCAGAGTATACGATAAAAGCATTCTCATATGTCCGTACGGTGGGGATCACGAGCTTCTTCCCTCACAGTACAAGAATGCCGATTATATAATACTCGGCGATATGCCCGATAACATAAGCTTTGCGGGAAATCCATGCGTAATCATATCTGCATACGGCGAAAAATGCAGGGAGCTTTCAGATCTGATGAATAACGGCTGCCCTGTCTATACAACAGACGGTCGGGGCAGGCTCGATTTGAAGATAAGCTGTCGGGGCGGAGTGTCCGCTTCGCAGGAATACACGGGAGGAGTAAAACGCTATGCCACAGGTGAATGAACAGGAATTCAAAAAAATATTGTCCGGCGGCGAATACGGTAATTTATTCTATATATGCGGCAGCGAGAAAATGCTTGTATCGCATTATACAAATAAGCTTATCGAAAAAACCGCAGGCAAAAAGCCGTCAGATTTCAACTTCCATATTTTCACAGGCGAATTCGACATCAATGAGTTCGCTTCATCGATACAGGCGATCCCCTTTACGAGCGACTATAACGTAACCGTGGTAAGGGATCTGAACTTTTCAGACTTTTCCGCCTCGGACGGAGATAAAATACTGGAGCTTGTGAAAAACATCAGCGGCGACAGCATTGTTATTTTCACATATCCCACGGCTGTTCAGAAATCACGTTCGTCACTGAGCGGCAAGGATAAAAAGCTCGCCGAGCTTGCGGTACAAAGAGGCTGTCTGCTGGAGATCGAAAAGCTCACACCTTATGCTCTGCAAAAAAAGCTCATATCCTGGGCAGGAAAAAGAGGGATCACCTTATCTCCGAAAAATGCCGAGCTGATCGTTAATTACAGCGGAACCGACCTTAATCTTCTGAGAAACGAGCTTGAAAAGCTGTGTGAATTTGTCGGTACAGGCGGAGAGATAACCGAAAACGAAATAGATATGCTTGTCACCAAGAACATGGAGGCGAGTATCTACGACCTTTCAAAGGCGGTAATAAGCGGAAACGCCGCAAAGGCTTTCAAGCTTGTCGACAGGCTGATCTATCAGAAAGAGGAGATCATATCAATACTTGCCGTGCTGTCAAGCTCTTACATAAATATGTACAGAGCAAGGATCGCCATCAAATGCGGCTATCCCGTGACCGATCTGATGAAGTTTTTTCCGGGCGCATATAAAAGCGCAAGGTCGCTGAGCTACATCGAGCGTGACTGCCGCAAGGTAAACACTGCTATTCTTAGGAAAAGTCTGGACGCTATTGCGCAGACGGACATAGCCCTGAAAAGTACCAGGGCAGACGAAAAAATTCAGCTTGAACGTCTTATTGTCAAGCTGATGATGATCGTAAGCGAGGGCTGACATGATAGCTATAAAAGAAGCCATAATCGTTGAGGGCAGATATGACAGAATAAAGCTCGGCGGATTATTTGATACCGCAATAATCGAAACAGGCGGATTCAGGATATTCAAGGATAATGAAAAAAAGAACATTATCAGACAGCTTGCCGTGAAGCGTGGGATCATCGTCCTGACCGACAGCGACGGCGCAGGATTTGTTATACGGAATCATATCAAGAGCATAACGGGAGAGAATGCCGATATCAAGCAAGCTTTTATTCCCGATATACCCGGCAAGGAAAAACGCAAGGCTCACCCGTCCAAGGAAGGTCTGCTCGGAGTAGAGGGTATGACGGACGAAATAATCGTCAACGCAGTTCTTGCAGGCGGGGCGACTGTCATCGGCAGTGAACAAAGCATTCGTTCTCAAGGCGGTATTACAAAGCTTGATTTCTATAACGCAGGATTAAGCGGAAGACCGGACAGCGAGCATATGAGGGGCAGGGTTCTGTCATCGCTCGGCTTCCCGAAATATATGACAGCCAACACACTGCTTAGCGCAGTCAATATGATATACGGAAAAGATGAATTCTTTGATATGCTTGAACAAATTTTTTCGGCAGAAACGGAGGGATATGACCATGAGCGGCAAGACGTCGAACGGACAAAACAAAAAGAATAAGCTAAAGCACCTGAACAAATCTATGTACAGTGCAGTTTTCGATATTTCCTCAAAATATCCGGGCAATACTGCGCTGGAATATTCGGGAAGGAATATCAGCTTCAAAGAGTTTGCGGGTCTTGTTATCAAGTGCTCCGCAGCGCTTAAATTCTTTGGCGTCAAACAGAACGACAGAGTCACTATATGTATGCCCAATATTCCCCAGGCTGTCATCGCTCTGTATGCCGTAAATAAAATCGGAGCGGTCGCAAATCTCATTCACCCGATGTCTTCGGAAAACGAGATAGAATTCTATCTGAAGGATTCATCAAGTGCAATGTGCCTGACGATGAACGAATACTACCCCAAGTTCAAATCCTTCATAGATAACGGCACACTACCCATGCTCATCACAGCTGACGCTTCACAGATGATGGGGATCATGCAGAAGCCGGTATATCACTTCAAGGAGGGCAGATATATCGATGATATTCCGTTACGCAACGGAGTTACCGAATGGGAGGATTTCCTGAAAGCAGGAGAAAGCTACAAAGGCGACTATCCCGAAAAGATAAAGAGCGACGACATTGCCGTAATACTGTACAGCGGAGGTACAACGGGACAGATCAAAGGCATAGGACTTACTAACCGCAATTTTAATTCTCTTGCAAAGCAGTTTCACGAGGTAAACACCGCATTTGCCCCGGGGGATAAGACTTTGTCTGCTATGGGGCTCTCTCACGGCTACGGCCTTGGAATAGGAATACATTCGGTTCTTGCTTTAGGCGGAAGATGTATACTCCTGCCCGATAATTCTACGAACAGCTTTGCACGGTGCATAAAACGCAGCAAGCCGAATTACATAGCCGCCGTACCGAGTCTTCTGGACAGACTTCTGCGGACGCCGCTGCTTGACAGCGTTAATCTCAGATTCCTGAAAGGCGTATTCTGCAGCGGCGACAAGCTCCCTTTAGAGCTAAAAAAACGCTTTGACTTCTTTTTAAGCGAGCGGTACTCCAATGTTACCGTAAGAGAGGGCTACGGCACCACAGAATGTATCACGATCAGCTGCCTCTCGCCCGAAAAAGAACAGCGTGACGGCAGTATCGGAAAGCCTCTGCCCGATACGAGGTATGCCATAGTAAAAACAGGCACGACCGACGAATGTGTTTATGGCGAGTTCGGCGAGATATGTATTTCGGGTCCGACAGTAATGAAGTGCTACATCAACAATCCTGTCGAAACAGCCGATATTCTCCGAATACACCCCGACGGCAGAACGTGGCTTCACACGGGCGATCTCGGCAAAACAGACAGCGACGGATATATATACTTCGATCAGCGGATCAAAAGAATAATAATAACCAACGGTTACAATGTTTATCCAACACAAATTGAAAGCGTTCTCAACAAATGCCGTTATATTGAGCTTAGCTGTGTAATAGGTCTGCCGGACAGCAAGGAGGGTCAGTGGGTCAAGGCTTTTGTTCAGCTAAAAAAGAACTTCGAAAAATCGGACGATATGATTGAGAGGATATTATTGTACTGCAAACAGAATATGAGCGACTACGCTATTCCGAAGGAAATAGAATTTGTCGACAGCTTTCCCATGACCTTCACGGGCAGGATCGCATATAAAGAAATGATGAAGCTTGAACAGCAGCGTGCAGAGGAGGGCTGATATAAATGGATAAAACAAATGTTATGAGGATCCTCGACCAAAAAAAGATCGCCTACACTCCCCACAGCATAGGCGACAATACAAAGCTAAGCGGCAAGGAGGTTGCGCAGGCGCTGGGCAAAGACCCTTCGACAGTGTTCAAAACACTTGTCACTGTCGGCAAAACAGGCGGAAAATACGTTTTTGTGATACCTATCCACAAAGAGCTTGACTTAAAAAAGGCAGCAAAAGCAGTATCGGAAAAATCAATAGAAATGCTGAAGCAAAAGGAGCTTTTGCCGCTGACGGGCTATATTCACGGGGGCTGTTCTCCGATAGGCATGAAGAAATTCTTCCCGACGTGCATCGACGTATCCGCAGAGGATAAGGAAACGATCTGTTTCAGCGCAGGAAAAATAGGATTTCAGGTTGAGTTATCGCCTAATGATATTTCAAAGGTGATAAGATTCAGGTTTGCCGATCTGACAATAGAGTAACAAAAAAAGGTGCAGGATCGGTTCAATCCCAAATTTTGTGTAAACACCAAAACCGGTGCAAAACAGAATCAAAATATATAGTGGCGGCAGCGGCTTTGTCCGATGCCGCCTATTT
>OMYH01000097.1 GCA_900315255.1 uncultured Eubacteriales bacterium
GCTACTATTCGTACTCTACTGTACCCTGCGTTTTTTCGGTGTTTTCAGGGCTTTTTTGCCCGTTTTCGGGGTGTTTTATCCGCGTTTTCCACCTTATCCGTGACGTTTTCGGAATAAAGTGCACCAAAAGTGCACCAGCGGTGCACATGGCAAGTAAACGCTCAAGGCTGCATTACAAAGCCTCTCAGTGAGGAATATCCAAAAGATCAAGCAGCCTTATGAACGTATCCTGACCGTCAAGGCAGGTATCGGTAAGACATCCTTTTTCATCGTGCCAATTTGTTAAGCCGCGATAGTAAAAATGCTTTTTGCTGTCTTCGATGATAAAGGGGATAATGTTATGATGAAGGCATTCTTTTAAGGCAATTAAACGGCCTACTCTGCCGTTGCCGTCCTGAAACGGATGAATGTATTCAAAATCCGCATGAAAGGAAATTATATCATCTATTGTGATGCTGCTTTTGCTGTTGTAATCAGATAAAAGCTCTTTCATTCGGGCGGGTACGTCCTTAGGCTTTACCGTTTCATGCCCGCCGACCGTATTTCCGCGGCGTTTATAGTCACCGACCGCAAACCAAGATAACGTGGAACTCCTCGTATCGTGCTTAAGAATAAAATGGATATGCTTGATGATCTCTTCGGTCAAAGGATCTTCGGCGCAGTCAATAACATAATCGATCGCTCTGAAATGATGCAGAGTTTCCAGAATATCATCGACAGGAGTGCCATCACCCGTATCGACGGTGTTGGTCTCAAAGATCATGCGGGTCTGATCCTCGGTAAGCCTGCTGCCTTCGATGTGATTTGAATTATACGTCATACGAACCTGTAATTCATGATATAATCCGCCGGATATCCGCGCATATTTTTCATCACGAAGGATCTGTAAAATGCTGTTGTCGGACACCTCACGGAAAAGCGAGCCCACATCGCACTGCAAGTGATCGGCTATAAGCTGAAGCGTCCTTTTCGAGAGCTTTTCGCCTTTACCGATCTTTGCTATTGTTCGTGATGAGATGCCGAGCTGTTCGGATAACTGAGTTTTTGTTATTCCCTTTTCTTTAAGCCGGCTGATCAAGCCATCATACAAGAACATACGCAAAACTCCGATCATATATAATCTTTACTTTATTATACCACTCAAAGCGAATAATGTAAAGTGTTATTAAGGAATAACTCAACAAAAATAAAGGAAACAATGTGGTTGAGCGTACCGGCCGCAGGACGTGATTTATTCGGCAAATTATTTAGGAGACACTGATTAAAGCGAGTGCTCAGATTGCGCCGCCAGATTTTCAGGCAGATTGCACGAAACGACCGCAGGAATACTGACGTATTTCAAGGGAGTTGAGTGCAATATGACGAAAAGATGCAAGCAAGATGAGTGCTCAGTCCGCAGGATGTGATTTAATCAGTGGCTCCTTTACATTTTCTGTACTTCTGATTTCTGCTGTTCGGCTTATCGGGAACGGTGCGCTCGATCAGTTTTTTCTCGAGCGCGGGGTTCAGATAGTTTTTACGGAATGTCGGGCGATGTGAAATATTCAGCCTTTCCATAAGCTGTGCGCACGACAGCGTATCGTTCCCCAACGCCGTCATCAGTCGTTTTACAGGAGTCACATCTTGGTCGGTAACTTGATCGCTGACTTGATCGGTGTGAACTGTCGTTTCTTCCAATGCGGCTTTTATCATTTCAAGCATAAAAGTAATAAAAGCGGTTGACTCGCAGACATTATTGCAGTAATTGATCGCTTTGTAATACTCCTCCTGATGATCGTGTATCATTGACTCCACAGGAAGCCACGCAAAAATGGGATTGTGTTTTGAAAGCATCAGCGTATGCCAAAGCCTTCCTATCCGTCCATTGCCGTCTGAAAACGGGTGTATCAGCTCAAACTCATAGTGAAAAACGCAGCTTTTTATCAGCATATGAAGCTCGCTCTCACGAGCCCACGAAAGCAGGTTTTCCACATTCTGCGGCACATATTGAGGAAGCGTGCCGAGATGTATAACTGCGCCTGTTTTTGCATCCACTACACCAACAGCACCGCTGCGAAATTCGCCCGATTCTGCGGTCAGTCCTCGCATCATTACGCCGTGGGCTTTGAGAAGATCGTCCATACTGTAGGGGTCAAGTGTGTCGAGAAGCTCGTATATCTCGTATGCATTCTTGACCTCCTCGATATCCTTGGGAGGTGCAATAATTCGCTTGCCGTTTATAACGTCCGTGACCTGCTCCAGCGACAGCGTGTTCTGCTCGATCGCAAGTGAGCTGTAGATGGTATGAATGCGGTTCCTGCGGCGCAGAGTGGGATTTTTGTCAAGCTGTGACGAAACCGTTGCTCTGCCGATCAGCTCCGATATTTCGGACACCGATGAGATTATTTCGTTTGTGATCTTATACGGAGGTTCCTTCAATGTTATCACCCGATTCTGTGGTGGGTTTTTACTTTATACTGATTATAGCACAAGAGCATTGTGTGTATCAATAAAAAGTTCCTTTTATCCATGGTGACTATTCTTCCATTAAAAATCTAAGCATACGTTCACGGTCATTGATAAATGCTTTGGTTATCCGGTAACTCTGCGTTTCTTCGTAGGTGATCGGTTTTATCTTTCCGTCATCAAAGCTGAGGATCTCGGCTTCGGGAAATCCGAGCAGAATAGGCGAATGCGTGACCACTATGAATTGGGAATCGTTCTTTACGCAGTTTGACATTTCGAGCAGCAATGTAAGCTGCCTTTGCGGGGACAAGGCCGCTTCGG
Organism: uncultured Eubacteriales bacterium; assembly: GCA_900315255.1. Taxonomy (GTDB): domain Bacteria; phylum Bacillota; class Clostridia; order Oscillospirales; family Acutalibacteraceae; genus RUG592. The sequence goes on from OMYH01000097.1 coordinate 2,767, forward strand.
GCTCGTCGAGGATATACAGCCCGTTTTTGCCGAAATTCTGCTGCACGACGGAAAGAAAGCTCTCGCCGTGTGACTTTTTGTGATACTCCTGCGGTATTCCCTGTATTTTTGAATACTCCTCCTCTGCGGAGGCGACGTTGTAAAAGCTCTCGGCTCTGAGAAAATAGCCCCATTTGGCTTTTCTGAAGCTTCGTATCAGCGTAAGCGCGTCGCACAGCTCGGAATGCGAATCATACGTTGAAAAGCTGTAGTTCTTCGTTCCGCCCTCGGGATTGAACCCGTAAGCTATTGCGATCGCTTCAAGAAGCGTAGACTTGCCGCTGCCGTTCTCACCGACAAAAAACGTCACGGGGGAATGAAATCTTATCTCGTTAATTTCTCTGATAGCTTCGATATTTCTGAGATAGCTGTCTTCGGAAATACTGCCCCATCGGAGCTTTAGTCCTGTTATGTATAGTTCGTTTGATGGAAGCATTGGTTCAACTCCTCCCCGCTCACATCAACCGCTTCAAGCTGCAAATACGGCGGTGCGGGTAAGATCGTGTCGTCATTTTCCTCACTGTAATCGGCCTGTGAACAAAGCTTATACTCCGTCTTTGCAAGCACAATGCCTATATCGGCAACTACCAGCTTTTTCATGTACGGCGCGGCTTTTTCCGTCACAAGACCACGCTTGACATACCCTATCGTGACCGTGATATCGGAGATCACAGCCGTTTCGGCTTCGCCCGTGTCGCCGTTCATTCCGCTGTTGATGTCTACGCTGACAACATACGCTCCGCTGCTGTTTATCTCGTTGACCGCACCGAGCCACGGCTCGCGCAGGCTGCCTTGAAAGCCCGTCCCGAGCAGGCAGTCAACCACAATATCGGCGTTTTCAAACGCACCCGCCGTATACGCTTCGGCAGGCACGCCGAGGTCTTTCGCTTTCTCTGCGAAAAAAGCACTGTCCTCCGTCAGCTTTTCGCTGAGCTTAACGATGCGGCAAGGGATATTTTTATCGGCTAAGATACACGCAAGCGCATAGCCGTCGCCGCCGTTGTTGCCGCCCCCGACAGCTATCGCAATATCGCCGCGCCAGTTCACCGCACGATACACTCCGAGCGCAGCGCGGTACATAAGCGTTCTTCCCGATACATATCGTTCTATCGTCAGGCGGTCGCTCTCTCGCATATTTTCGACCGATATACATTCAAGATATGTTTTCATTCGTTATCCTCCCCTCGGTTATTTTCCGCATTCATTCTGATATCATAAAACACCCGAAAGGTCTCCGACTGATTCTCAATTTTTTCACCTATCCTTTTGAGAGTTCTCTTGCCTGTGCGTCTGTCAAGCACGGCAAATATCCGAACAAGGATATTCTCGCTTGAAAGGCTTTTCTCGATACTTTGATTGTCAAATATGTCAAATGCCTTATAGAAACACCGCTGGTCGAACATACCGAGTCTTATGGCGGTATCGTCCATAAACGGCATTTCTTCATGCAGCCTTCTTTCAAGCGTTTTGTCATGCGGCAGCAGGTGCGCTTTTACCCATTGATTATAGTATCCGCCGGAGACAATCTCTTTGTTGTCGAGTAGGATCGCCGTTCTACCCTCGTGATCGGGACAGTAGGTGTAAGATGTACAAAAATATCTGATGTGACCTCTGAGGCTCTCGGCTAAATATTCGTTTTCCAGCTTGTGTCTGATCTTTGTCCATGTGTGCATTGTATTCCTCCGCTGCGGATCATTTTCCGCGTATTTCGAACCGACTTCGCCACTTCTTCGCATCGCCTAAAAGTCTTGATATCAACTCGCTTTTTCCGTTCGTATATGCCACCCTGTCATTCGGAAATCTTCGGGCAAGCTCGAGCTTCAGCTTTGCGTATTCATGCGCCGCCTCATCGTTTTCGTTCAGATAATCGCTGAAATTGATGTAGTCGTTCCACTCCGTTGAATCATACATAACCACATGGATATGGTGAGTTCGCGTGTCGTTTTCAAAATCACCCATCACAAAAAGAAGCTGCTGCGGTCTTTCGTCGATTCTGAAAATTATATCCGCAGCTTCAAGCTCCGCCTTTTTCGCAAGCACCTCATCGTAGCTTTTCACCCCGACGGCAATATCAATTATCGGCTTTGCGGGGATACTTTTTATCGACGTACTTCCGACGTGCCGAACGTCAACGGCGGTATCGGACAAAATGCGTTTTATAACGTCTACCGTCTCCGCCGCCGCTTCCTCCCACTGCGCTTGATGCTCTTCAAGATATACCGTTTGACGTTTCATACCTATGCTCATTTTTTACCTCGATCTCTTTTCAAACCTGAACATACCACAATTCGATTGCCTTTGCTTTCAGTTCCTCCGAGATGCGAGCCATCCACACGAGCGTATAGATAAACAGCGTCGGTATACCGAGCAGATACGCGATATAGTACCGCTGTGTTTTTCGCCCGAGAATATAGTCAAGCTCGTCCTGCAAGCCG
>OMYH01000062.1 GCA_900315255.1 uncultured Eubacteriales bacterium
GCAAATAGGCGGCATCGGACAAAGCCGCTGCCGCCACTATATATTTTGATTCTGTTTTGCACCGGTTTTGGTGTTTACACAAAATTTGGGATTGAACCCATTGAAGCCAAATCAGCCCCATAGTAACATCACTGCGCTACACGGCAAACTGACTGTTGTAAAGGTTGGCATAGAATCCGTTTTTCTCAAGCAGCTGCTTGTGCGTACCCTGTTCGATAATGCTGCCGTCTTTCATCACAAGTATGATGTCGGCGGTTCTTATTGTCGATAATCTGTGAGCCACAATGAAGCTCGTTCTGCCCTTCGTCATTTCGGCAAACGAATGCTGTATCTGCTTTTCAGTGCGTGTGTCTATCGAGGAGGTCGCCTCGTCAAGTATCAGCATAGGCGGAATGCTCAGCATTATTCTTGTGATACATAAAAGCTGTTTTTGACCCTGCGACAGTCCCGAGTTTGCGTCGCTTATCACGGTGTCGTATCCGTTCGGCAGCCGCTTGATAAAATTATGCGCATAGGTCGCCTTCGCTGCCGTGATCACCTCGTCTATGTCGGCGTCCGGCTTGCCCATGATTATGTTCTCTTTTATCGTGCCCTTCTTTATCCAGGTTTCCTGAAGTACCATACCGTAATTGTGTCTGAGTGACGATCTTGTAATGTCTGTTATCTTATACCCGTCAACGCTGATCGAACCGTCCGTGACATCATAGAATCTCATCAGCAGATTTATCAGCGTTGTTTTTCCGCAGCCTGTCGGCCCTACGACAGCCACCCTCTGTCCTTTGTGTATGTCAAGATCAAAATGCTCAATCAGCTTTTTTTCTGGTACATATGAAAAGCTCACATCATCGAGCCTTACGCTGCCTTCGGCTTTCTTCAGCTCTGCTGCGTTGTCACTGTCGGGAAGCTGCGGTTTTTCTTTGATAAGCTCGAATATTCGTGATGCGCATGATATAGCGTTCTGCAGCTCGGTTATGACGCCCGAGATCTCGTTGAACGGTTTTGTGTATTGATTTGCATAGCTCAGAAAACAGGTCAGTCCGCCGACAGACAGTCCGCCTCGTATGACCGATAATGCGCCCGTTAGCCCGACTGAGGCATAGATAAGATTGTTGATGAATCTTGTTGTGGGATTCGTGAGTGAAGAGAAAAATACGGCTTTAACAGACGCTTTTGTGAGTTTGTCGTTGATCTCAGTGAAACGCCCGACGGCGTTCTCTTCATACGAAAATGCCTGTACGATTTTCTGATTGCCTATCATTTCGTCAATAAGAGCAGTCTGTTCGCCTCTTATCTCCGACTGCGTTCTGAAATATCCGTATGTCCTGCCCGCAATGAATTTTGCCGCAAAAAACGACATCGGCGTGAGGAACACTACCAGAACGGTGATCTTTATATCTATGGTCAGCATGAACGCAAGCGTACCTATTATGGTAACTACCCCGGTGAAAAGCTGCGTGAATCCCATCAGAAGACCGTCTGCGAATTGATCTACATCTGCGATAAGGCGGCTAACAAGCTCTCCGTGCTGATGTGAGTCGATGTATGATAAGGGGAGTGTCTGTAAGTGTGCAAATGCCTCGCTGCGAATATCCCGCACCACATTGTATACAACACGGTTGTTGATGGTGTTCATGAACCACTGCAGCACCGCATTGACTGCTACCATAATACCGATGATCAGGAGCGTTTTTGATACGGCAGAGAAATTGACATTGCCCTTGCCGATGATCATATCTATTGCATTACCTGTCAGAATAGGCATATACAGCGTTAATGCCGAGCTTGCTGCGGCGAAAATCATCGATATTATTATCAGGAGCTTATATCTGGAGATATAAGCGAGAACTTGTCTGAGAGTTTCTTTTTTGGCACTGCCTTTGACCTTTTTCAAGCCTATCCCTCCTTGTCAAACTGAGAATCATATATCTCTTTGTACACTCCGCAGGTTTTAAGCAGTTGATCGTGTGTGCCGATGCCGACGGCTTTTCCGTCGTCCAAGACAATTATTTTGTCTGCATAGCGGATCGACGCTGCCCTCTGCGATACGATAAACACGGTAGGGGAGAAGTCGGTATTGCGAAGCTCTCTGCGAAGCTTTGCGTCTGTTGCGTAATCGAGGGCGGAGGAGCTGTCGTCAAGTATGAGTATTTCAGGCTTTTTAACCAAAGCTCTTGCAATGGTCAGACGCTGTCTTTGTCCGCCGGAGAGATTCTTCCCTCCCTGCTCGATTACCTCGTCAAGACCGCCGCCCTTTGACTTGACAATATCTTCTGCCTGAGCCGTAATTATCGCCTGCATAATCTCATTGTCTGTGGCTTTCTCATTTCCCCACTTCATATTATCACGAATACTTCCTTTGAAGAGTACAGCCTTCTGGGGAACGATGCCTATCATATTACGAAGCGTCTGCAGGCTGTAATCCTTGACGCTGTGACCGTTTACGATGACCTCGCCCTGTTCTGTGTCATAAAATCTGCAGATGATGTTGACAAGAGATGTCTTGCCCGAGCCTGTTGAACCTATGATTCCGACAGTCTGTCCCCGTTCCACGGTGAGATCAATGTTTTCAAGAGAATACTCCGCAGCGTTTTTATATCTGAGGCAGGCATTTTTTATTTCAACGATATATTTTGATGTTTTATCATATTCGGTAACACTGCCGGAAATAATGCTCGGAGCGATCTCAAACACCTCCTGCACTCTGTTTCCGCACGCAACGGCATTGGTTATGGTTATGATAAGGTTCGCAAGCTTGATAAGCTCAATGAGTATCTGTGACATATAATTATACAAAGCAACGACTTCGCCCTGAGTGAGATCGCCCGAGTTGACCTGTACTGCTCCGGTGTGTATTAGGATAATGACAGCAAAGTTAATTATTATGAACGTCAGCGGATTCATCAAAGCGGAAATTCTTCCTGCGAATTTCTGGGATTCCGACAATATCCGATTTGATCTGTTGAACTGCCTGATCTCGCTGTCTTCATTGCAGAAAGCCCTGAGAACTCTCACACCCGAAAGGTTATCTCGTGTGATGTCGAGAAGATCGTCAAGTCCCGACTGGATTTTCTTGTACAGAGGGATACAGCCGATTATTATCCCGAAAACGACTATGCTGAGCAGAATAACAGCGCCGACAAAAATAAGGGCTGATCTTGTGTCGATCGTGAAAGCCATTATCATAGCTCCGAAGACGATGAACGGAGAACGCAGGAAAAGTCGGAGCGTCATATTGACGCCGTTTTGTATACGGTTCATGTCGCTTGTCAGACGTGTGATCAGTGTAGACGTACCTATGCCGTCGAGCTCGGTGTAGGAGAGAGTCTGAATATGCTCAAACAGACTTTTCCTCACCCGTGAAGCAAAGTTGATCGCCGCCTTCGCCGCAAAATACTGCGCTGTCAGAGAAACTGTAAGCGCAAACATAGCAATACCGGCAAGGATAAGGCACATTCTAATAATATAGCTTATATCATTATTGCCGATGCCCTTATCAATTATCGAGGCAACGACAAGCGGTACGAAAAGCTCGAGCAACGCTTCAAGCATTTTGAAAAACGGCGCAAGAATACATTCTGTCCGGTAATCTTTTAAGTATATCAGCAGTTTTTTCAAAACAACACCTCCTGTTGGGATTCGTAAAATCCGGAAAACGGAATTATTGTTCGGGATCATAGGCAATATCTGTGCTGTTTTCTTGCGGTGCTGCCTATGATTTTTTGTTAAACAAGGAGCTAAGCTCCTGCGTATGTCGGTGAGAGATTTTGACCGCCAATCGACGTTTGTATATTCCCCGCTGCCTATATAAGCGGGGGGGGAATATACGTTTGTTATAGTTGCGGCAATAGCTATACTGAAATATGGCGCGTGTTCAAGCTTTGATTCGTGACAAACTACGAATGCTAAAAATATGTCGGTGTGTGCCGCAGCCTAAAAAATCAAACAGCACTATGAATAATGCTGTTTGGTTTTGGTGTTATTCTTTATTATCGCTTGATTTTACTTTTTTTGGATCGGAGTTCTTCTTATTATTCCCGCACAGAGAGCCACGAACAGGAACAAGTACGGTGTAACGATCGGTGTGAACAGACTGAATATCGACTGGGCGCAGTACGCTATGATAACAAGTGTTGTGATGAGCGCACCCTCGGATTTTTCAAACCGCCTGATACCCTTCACAACAACAGCGACAAGCACCGTCACATAGGAGATGAGTCCGAGTGCGCCTATCGTGACAAGATATGTCAGGAATTCGTTATGGGCGCTGTCGAATACGCTGCCATGACGCTGCAGCATATCTTCTCGGTATACTTTCTTGATCACCTGTCCGAAGGTGTCGGGACCGGTGCCTACAAGCATATTCTTGATACCGTTTGATTTAAACAGGATCACGCTCCTTATCCATGCGTATCCTCTGTGAGTACCCCACTTGTCGTTAAGACGCAGATACTTTGTAAGTCCGCCGAGATCGGTCGTCTTGTCGATTGCACTGAAATATATGAACGCAGACAGCAGCGACGCCGCACACAGCGCAACAAAGATCGCCGCAGTAACAGGCAGAGCCTTCGGGAAATCCTTTATTCTGCTGCGTTTCCACACTAAATAGAATGCCACTGTCAGAACTGCCGAGATCGACAGAGCGATGTATATCTTATTGCTGAAAATGAGTGTCATCGGGATCGTGTCGAGCGGCTTATATTTATCATTGAACATTATTGTCAGCAGCTTGAATATCTTGCATGAGAGCAGCATGAGCGTTACAGTGAGCATGAACTTGAACAAACGCTCCGGCTTTTTGCATGAGTATACAAAAAGTATAGACATGAACGCCGCAAGTCCGAAATAGCCGCTGTCGCTGTTCGCAACGAGAAGTCCCATGAACGATATGCAGATCGCTACACTGTAAAATACCGTTGACGGAACGTCCTTCGAGGTCACGAGCAGAGCTGCTATAACAGGCATGGTTATACAGATAAAGCACGAGAAGATGTTGATGTTGCCTATCGTGGAGATGAAGATGTTCTGCTGGCTTTCGTTTATCTCTGTAAGCAGGTTAAACGGATCCATATAGAATTCGTGCAGTATTGCGATAAAGACAACAATGCTTGCCGTGACAGTGAATATGCCGAACGGCAGCCTGCGGTAGCTGTAGTACCGTGATACCACAAAGAAACACAGCACATACCCCAGCATGATTATCAGTCCGCTGTCACGTCCCTCCGAGCCTGTGACCGCCTCCATGCCGTATTCGGACAGCAGAGTCGAAACAACGATAACAACCAGGAAGCACAGCATTCCTATATCCTCGACAGTGGGCTTGAAGATGTTCCTGATCCATTTCTTTTTGTCAATGCCGCAGATATATGTTGCAACTATAAAGAACAGCAGAACTACCGTTGTTCCTACAAAGAAGCGCAGTCTGTCCATTCGCAGATTGAACAGCTTGTCTGTCATGAAGATCGGGAAAAGCGTGAACATTCCGATAACGTACAGCGTCGTCATCTTTTCGTGCATTGAAAGTTCCTGATTGAGCGGCGCAGAATACTGTTTTGTATCCTTTTGCGTTGTTTTTTTCTTTTCAGCCGCTTTTGGACTATGCTGCCCGGCGGCTTTATTCTTTTTCATTATTCGTCCTCCTCTTTTGAGTTTTTCAGATAATCTATATAGCTTTGCAAAATAATAGCAGCAGCGGCAGAGTCGATAGCTTGCTTTCGCTTTTTTCCTCTTGTGTTGCTGTCATTTAGATACCTGTGCGCGATCATTGTGGTGCAGCGTTCGTCATACAGAACAACGGGGATCTCGGTTATCTTTGAAAGCTCATCGGCAAATTCTCTTGCCGATACTGCGCTTTCTCCCTCCGAGCCGTCCATGTTCTTCGGAAGCCCCACAACTATCCTCTGCGCCTTTTTCTCTTCGGCGGTCAGGGCAACCTTTCTGATCACGTTCTCCCTGCGCCGGTCTTCTATAACCAGAAGCGGAGAAGCCAGAAACATACCCTTGTCGCAGATCGCAAGCCCTGTCCTCGCTTTTCCTATGTCGACAGAGATTATCACCATAAACATCACTTCCATTAAAACAATAGGTTTTTGATATGCCTTTCCAATCAAGAGCATACCAAAAAGTATACAGTCAAAAATGCACAAATAAAAATAATATGATAAAATTTTTATATTTGTATTTACATTTTGGCGTTAAGGTGGTAAAATAGCAGTACGAAAGCTTGAAAAAACTGCATTCGTACTGCCGTATACAAAATACGGCTATCATCTATTTTAGCATACTTTTTCTTTTTTGTACAGACCGTAAACAATTTTTTAATAACTATTTTATTTGTGTGACATCAAGTGAAAACGGGAGAGATCGGTATGAATAATACAAAATTTGCATTAGTATTGAAACAGTGCAGAGAAAATGCGCACCTGACTCAGAAACAGGTTGCAAGCGCATTGGGAATGGAGAGGTCGACCTATGCTTACTATGAAACGGGTGTATCCAGGCCTACGGGATTGATGATAGTTAAGCTTGCGCTGCTCTTCAATGTCAGCTATGATCTGTTCATGGAAGCGATTGCAGATTTCAAATTTGACAAATCCGAAAATGCCGAGGGTTATACTTCGCTTACAGACAATTCTTGGGCGCAACGAGAAAAGATGTATTCCTTACCCGCAGAGGAGCAGAACCTTCTGCTGTGTTTCCGCCTTCTGGAGCCTGAACAGAAGGTCACTGTCATTAGTATGATTAAGCAGATGAATGACGAAAATCTCAAGAAAGAGGAGGAAGAAGAGCATCAGAAGAAGCTTAGCGGCAAGAATTAACTGTGTTTTATTTATGTAATTTCAGAAAAAGAACGTATTTTTTTTAAAAAAGGCTTGATTTTTTTTAAAAAGTGTGTTAATATATATAAGCACTGAAAAAAGTGCTGATGCGCTGTTAGCTCAGCTGGATAGAGTGACTGGCTACGAACCAGTAGGTCAGGGGTTCGAGTCCCTTACAGCGCGCCAAAGAAGAAGTCCTGTCGATTTTGTCGGCAGGGCTTTTTTATTACTGAAAACTGAAGACTTAAGACTTAAAACTTAAGATTGAAAATTGAGAAGAATAAATCATGAGAACTAAGGAGACACTGATTAAATCGAGTGCCGAAGTTGCGCCGTCAGATTTTTAGGCAAATTGTGCGAAAAATCCGCAGGAATACTGACGTATTTCAAGGCAAATTTGGTGCTCAGTCCGAAGGACGTGATTTAATCAGTGGTTCCCTAATTGTAGGGATTTAGTACGATCGCTGTTAATAGGAACAATAGTCAGATAAAGAGGGTGGTACAATGAAGGAGAATATTTTAATAGATAAGTCTATAGAATTTGGTGTTCGGATTGTAAAGCTACATCGTTATTTGATAGAAACAAAACGTGAATATGTGATTTCAAATCAGATAATACGAAGCGGGACTTCCATCGGCGCAAACATCAATGAAGCACAATACGGAAACAGTAAAGCGGATTTCATCGCTAAACTTCATATTGCTCTTAAAGAGTCGGCTGAAACCGAGTATTGGCTTCATATTTTGCATAGATCAGAATACATTAATGAACATATGGCTTCTTCGATGCTGAAAGATTGTGTTGAGATCAAAAGGATCTTGATTGCAACTATCAATACTGCAAAATCGTCAGAATCATAAACGGTGGTGACAAGACTATAGATGAAAGATATAGGAGCTTTTGTAGGATTTCATTATTAAGGAACCACTGATTAAATCACATCCTGCGGATTGAGCACCTATCTTGCTCGCATCTTTTTGTCAAATTCGTCTCAAAATTCTTGAAATACGTCAGTATTCCTGCGAATTTTTCAACTAATTTGCCTTTTAAGTTTTAATCGAAACGGAGGTTTACAATGATAAAGATTGATCTGATAACGGGCTTTTTAGGCTCGGGGAAAACAACCTTTATACTGAAATATGCCGACTATCTTTTAAGACAGGGAAAAAGGATCGGCATTTTAGAGAACGATTACGGCGCAGTGAATGTAGACACTATGCTGCTCGGGGGGCTTGAAGGGGATAACTGTATTATCGAGTCAGTTGCGGGAGCGTGCGACGCCGACTGCCACAGACGCAGGTTCAAGACGAAGCTGATAGCTCTCGGTATGCTCGGACTTGACAGAGTGATTATCGAGCCGTCGGGGATATTCGATATAGACGAGTTCTATGACGTTCTGTTTGAAGAGCCGCTTGACAGGTGGTACGAGCGGGGCAGCGTTATTTCGGTCGTCGATGTGAATCTGCCCGATGATCTGTCCGATCAGTCGGAGTATCTGCTGGCGTCGCAGTGCGCTGATTCCGGAGTCATACTGCTCAGCAAGACAGACGGCCGGAATGCTGATAACATTGCCCGCGCAGTTTCACGGATCAACGAGTCGCTTAAAAACATCGGCTGCAAAAGACAGATCAAGGACGAGATTATCTCAAAGCCTTGGGATACTTTCACTGATAATGATTATAAAGAAATATCAGAGTGCGGCAGTGTTTCTGAGAATTTTGTCAAGACACTTAAAGAGGATCACGGCTACAGTTCGTTTTACTATATGAACAAGCATATCGGCAGTGAAAGGCTCTGCGGCATATGCAGAGAGATCTTCAAAAATGAACACGGCGTTTTCAGGATAAAGGGCTTTGTCAAGGAAAATGACGGCTTTATCCGTGTTAATGCCGTCAGAGATAATATTGATATCAGGCATATCGATAACGGTCAGGAGATAATTATTGTTATCGGGGAGAATATGGATAAGGAAAGGATAGATCATTATTTTTCGGATAATTGACAAAATCCGATTTTAATGTTAATATAAGGCTATAATTATATACAAATTTACTTTTGCTTGGTACAATTTTTTGGGGGACTATGTATATGAATAAGATGAAAAAATATTGTTTGCCGAGTATGGTTCCGGCATTGATCATTTCACTGATCGTTGTTGCTTTCGGAGCAGGGATGGTCGGCGTGATCTTCTTCGGCGATGAAGACAACTCAAGCTTGCCCGCTAAGCTGTTTGGGATCGTTTTTTGTCTTGGACTGCTCGCATTTTCAATAGGTGTATTCAAAGGGTTATACGGCAAATATTTCGATATGTTCAAGAAAAGGTATGACTATTTTGCCCTAATGGGGTTAAGCGGTCAGCTGATGCAGGATTTCGAGAGGGGAGTCCGCTGGTTTAACAACAAGCTGATCGTAGGAGAGCAGTTCATGTTCGGGCATAAAAACGGCATGATAGTAATGTATAACGAGATAAATATGCTTTACAGACATGAACACAGGACGGATTACACATCGGGCGGAAGGCCGACATTCAGATATGATATAAAGATCAATGCCAACGGCAAGGAGTATGTTTTGTGCAGCCTTCCGAAAGAGCTTGTGATGTCGGGCGACTGGGTTCAGTTCTGCAGCTTTTTGTCGCTCAAAAACCCGAATATCCTGGTGAGCCGGATTATACAGCAGACACGCAGTGTTGTTGACGATACGGGCGGAGATGATTGATGCAAGACTGAAAACTTAAAACTTAAAACTTAAAACTGAAAAATTATAAGTGTGGAGTGTGGAGAGTGGAGTGTGGAGTGTGGAGTTGATTTAATGCGGAATTCGGAATGCATACTGTGCAAAAACACGATTCAACTATATTTAATTAATTTTTATACTCCCTCTGCCTATCGGCACCTCCCTCACTGAGGGAGGCAATAAACCCGCCTGAAATGCGGGAAAATCAGGCTCCTCTTAGAGGGGTGCGGGTCTCCGGGGGAGACCTCTGCGAAGCAGAAGCACCGACCGAACCGGTTGGGAACCGTCCCCGACGGCAGGTGAGACTGCTGTCAGCTACGCTGACTGAAGGAGGGTTAATAGATAAGACTTAAAAGCAAATTATCCACTTGTGCTTTGACTTTTTGCACGGTCTGAATTGCGAATTGAATCAATCCCGCACTTATCAAAACAGCCTGTCAAGATAATCATACGAATAGAGAATATACCCGTCTGTTCCGGCTTCACGGATATATCCGATCTCTTTGCCGATAATATCCTCTCCGGTGTTCCATGTGCCGCCGTCTTCGCCGCTTCCCGATTTGTACAAAGCAAGACCGATATATAATCTGATTTTCTTGTTTTTTGTGAGGGCTTTCCAGTCCTCCACGGCGGTGTCAAACGGGAGTATTTCGTTTTCAAAATTGACGTAGATCTGCGGAGCTATGTAGTCGATATAGCCGTACTTTTCGCACCAGGTGTAAATATCTGCCCCCATAGCGAGATCGTTGTCAATATTTCCCTGTGGAGAGATACCGAATTGTATGGTATTGTCTATGTTTTTTATCACGGCGTATATCCCCGATACGAGTATGTTCACATTGGCGCATCTCCATTGGTCGAGAGGCAGCACCGTTGTGCTCTGACCGACTGTGCCGTTGTATTCCTCATAATCTGCAAGGTCGTATTCACTTTCGGTAAACATATAGAAATAATCGTCCAAATGAACTCCGTCAATATCATATCCTGCGACAAGCTCACGCACACCGTCAATGATGAGCTTGCGTGCTTCTGCACGGGCGGGATTGAGATACACTCCGCCGCTGCATTCTATTATGTTGCGGTCGTTTTCATCAATGCTGTCATGCAGCCACCTGTAACACGGACTGTCTGCGGGAATGTCTTCTGCGGTACCGTCTGACAATATTCTGTAGGGATTTATCCATGCGTGAAATTCAAGTCCTGCGTTGTGGGCGGCTTCTATCATGTATCCGAGCGGATCGTAATCGGGAGAAGCAGAACTTCCCGTGAATATTGTCGAAAACGGGAATAGCTTTGACGGGTATACAGCGTCGCAGTGCGAACGAACATGAACAAAGAGAGTGTTGATATCGTTCTCTTTGGCTTTTTTTATTATGGTGTCGAAGTATGTGTGGAATTCGCTCTCTGTCATGGAGGTGTTGCCGTTTGAAAGCGAAAAGTATGGTATCCAGATTCCCCTCATTTCACCCTGATGAAAAACATGATCTTTTTTACTTGAAGTATTCCTTGTGGGTACAGTCGCCGAATCTGTGGGGATCATGTGGATCTTGTTGTCGCTCTCTCTGATACAGCACAGCATGACGATCACAGAAAACAGCGATACCGAAAGAAAAACAGGGAACAGCCTTTTTATAGTTTGAAGCAAGATACAGACTTCCTTTCATAGATAGTGAGGATATTATAACACCGCAATAGTGTCAAATGAGGTAAAATTGAGTATGAGAATAAAATTTACGGTACCGCCGCAATATGACGGCAAGCTTGTAAAAGAGTTTTTGAGAAGAGAATGTATGGTTTCGTCTACGCTTTTCACACAGCTTAAAAGAATCGAAAACGGGGTGACAAACAACGGCATACATACAAAAGCGACAGACAGGGTAAGATATAATGATATAATCGAAATAACGCTGCCCGAGGATAAAAGCGATATAACGCCCGTTGATCTCCCCGTAAATATTCTTTATGAAGACGAATATCTGATAGCGGTTGATAAAGCTCCGTTCATGGCGGTACATCCCGTACACGGACATATAGATGATACGCTTGCAAACGCACTCGCTTATTATGCGAAGCAAAAGGGCGAGGTGTGGACATTTCGTGCGGTCAACCGCCTTGACAGAGATACCTCGGGAGTGGTGCTTATAGCAAAAAATATGTATTCCTCGCCGATCCTTTCCGCCACGGCAAAGAAAAAATACATAGCGGTATGTCAGGGGAAGATCGAACAGTCCGGAACGGTAAACGCTCCTATACGAATAAAGGCGGGGCATACGATTGAGCGTGAAACGGGTGAGGGCGGAGTCTCGGCGATAACGCATTATTATCCGATAAGGTACGGCAACGGCCACACCCTGACGGAATTTTCGCTTGAAACGGGGAGAACTCACCAGATAAGGGTGCATATGTCAAGCATAGGTCATCCGCTTGCGGGCGATGATATGTACGGCGGTTCTTTGGACAAAATCGGCAGGCAGGCTCTTCACTGTGCGAGCGTCACGTTTCTGCACCCTGAAAGCCGTGAGTATATGACGGCAGAAAGTCCGCTGCCGGGGGAGTTTTGGGATATTCTCGATAAAGAATGATCTGTATCAGCTGTGGTTATCGCCGCAGCTTCTTTTTTTGATAATATGAATAGATCTGACGTATGAGGTAATAATAGGATCAGGAAGTGAAGGTATGATAAGTTTAATATCATCAATAAAGAGATTCTATAATCCGCCAAAGCGTCCCGACAGAAAGATCAAGCCTGTTCCGATATGCCGTGACCTTCAGTCGAATATCGTTATTTTGCAGGATATGTTTGATGATTCAAGCGACCTTACGGTAAAGAAGCTCTCTCTTAAAACAGAAGATAAAACAATAAAAATTGCCGTTGTAACTATGGAGGGGCTTGTTGACAAAGAAACTCTTGCGACAAGCGTCACTAATCCCATTGCCAATTTCGGTGATACGAATTATGACAAAACAGATATTGTATCACTTCTTGAAAACGACATAATAACCTGCAGCGATCACACGCAGGTCAAAGACCTTGCGGAATTCTCGAGGCTGATAATGTCAGGCTTTGCCGGAATACTTGCAGACGGTGAAGACAAAGCCGTTGCGGTAGGCGTTCAGGGATATTCGTTTCGCAGTGTTGAAGAACCCGACACGGAATCGGTGCAGAGAGGGTCACGAGAGGGTTTTGTCGAGCCTATGCGGGTCAATATCTCCATGATAAGACGCAGACTGAGGAATCCTATGCTGAAATTTGAGACAATGACTTTAGGGTATGCGTCCAACACCGATATATGTATCTGTTATCTGAGAGATGTTGTGTCGGACGAAATACTCGATATGCTGAGAGAAAGATTAAAGACAGTCGATCTCAACACTCTGTTTGCCTCGGGTTATCTTCTTGCATATATTGACGATAACGGCGACAACACGCTGTTTCCGACAGTAGGCGTTACGGAGCGTCCGGACACGGCTTGCGCAAAAATATGCGAGGGGCGGATAGTTATCATAGTTGACGGTACGCCGAGCGTGTTGTTTGTTCCTCATCTGATGACCGAGAATTTTCAGACATTTGACGATTACACAAACAGACCGTTTTTTGCAACGATCGCGCGTATGTTCAAATGCTTGTCGTTTTTTACGGCGATCCTGCTGCCTGCCATATATGTTGCTTTTGCCTCATATAATCCCGAGTTTTTCCCTGCGCAGCTGTTGACGAAGGTTTCGCAGTCGGTGTCGCACACCCCGTTTTCTATATTTTCCGAGGTGCTGCTGTTTACGTTTATATATGAAATAATGCGAGAGGCAGGACTTAGACTTCCGAAAACCTTAGGTCACGCAGTAAGCATTATCGGAGGGCTTGTCATCGGAGATACTGCCGTGAATTCGGGGTTTATAGGAGCGCCAACGCTGATGATAGTAGCGCTGACGGTCATCTGTTCATATATTATTCCCGATCTGTATGCGTCTGTTGCCATGCTGAGGGTATTGTTTATCCTTGCGGCAGGCGCATTCGGGATATGGGGTGTGACGATAATGTTTTGTCTGCTTCTGACATATCTGTCGTCGCTGTCAAGCTACGGAATACCGTTCTTTGCGCCCGTATCGCCCTTCGGGTTGTTCGCTATGCGCGATACGATAGTTCGTGCAAGCCACAGCACGCTGTCAAGACGAAATATGAAGGTGCAGGACTTGGGGGGAGGTTCTTAAAATGTGCAATGTGCAGTGTGTAATGTGCAATTATTGTGAGGAATCATGGTTTGCTGTGTCATTTTCGGAGAAAACTATATCATAGAGTGAGAGAACGACAGCCTTCGCCCTCGGGAGAAGGTGGCAGCCGAACGGCTGACGGATGAGGGGGGTTACTTAAAACTGAAAACTGAAAACTTAAAACTTAAAAATGGTGAGGACATCATGGTTTGTTGTGTCATTTGTGCAAGGTATCAGCTCAAAGCTCATAGTTCAAAGTGAAGGCATTTAATAACAAACGGAGCGAAGCGACCATATAACTCCACACTTCACACTCCAAACTCCACACTTTAAGAAGCCCGCCTCTCTACATGCGTATCAATGCCCCTAAGGACTATATTTTATATGAGACGCATGGAGAAAACCCGCATAGAATCAGGGGTTTTTACATGCGTATCAGTCGTGAGACGCATGTGAAACTTAAGACTGAAAACTTAAGACTGAAAACTTAAAAGACTGAAAACTTAAGACTGAAAACTTAAGACTTAAAACTTAAAACTTAAAAATGACGTGGGAATCACGCTGTGTTCTGTCATTTGTGCAGGTTATTAGTCCATAGTTCTGAGTTGTGAAATTTGACCCTTCCGTCAGCCTTACGGCTGCCACCTTCCCTTGCAGGGACGGCTCTGTTTGCCTCCTCTTTCAGGAGAGGCTTGGGTTCATATAAAATTCCGGTGGTCGCCCCTGAAAGGGGAGATGTCGGCAAAGCCGACAGAGGGGTATCTGCGAAGCAGCTTAATCTTTTGTATTCAGATATATTCAGACTTTTGGCACAGTCTGAATGCGTAATGCGTAATTATTGTGAGGGAGCAGGGTTTGTTCTGTCATTATAACTGAAAACTTAAGACTTAAAACTTAAAACTGAAAAATGGTGTGGACATCATGGTTTGCTTTGTCATTTTTATTAAATCGGAGCGAAGCGACCCGATAACTCCACACTCCACACTCCAAACTCCACACTTATAAAAGGTTTGACGCGAGTTCCATGTTAGAAGAATCGTAAAGTAAGAACGCGTAATGTGAGCGGCGACTCGCCGCCTGCCCTACATGCGTATCATTTCGGGAAAAGCTGAGACGCATGGAATAAACCCGCATAGAATCAGGACTTTTTACATGCGTCTCATATAAACTATTGTATTAAGGGAGTGGTGAGACGCATGGGGGCGGTATAAAACTTAAAACTGAAGACTTAAAACTTAAAAATGGTGTGGGAATCACGCTGTGTTCTGTCATTTTATAAAATCGGAGCGAAGCGACCCGATAACTCCACACTCCACTCTCCACACTCCACACTTCATAAAACTCCACACTTCAAGAAGCTCCACACTTCACGCTCAACGCTTCAAGCTTAACAAAGGAGGGAGATTAATGCATAAAAACAAAATAACATCGCTTGAATGGGTGTGTATACTGCTGTCCGGTTCTCTGTTTACAGCGTTGTCATATTCACATTATACCGCAGTCAGGGTAAATATTCTTATGCTTGCATTGTCACAGGCAGCAGCCGTCATTCTTCTGCTTTTGATAATAATTCCACTGAAAAAATATTATCAAAAATATGACAGCGGAATTATCATTCAGACCAAGTCGGGAAATTCCGTTGTCAATACTTTTTGTACTGCCGTATACTCATTTTATTATATGTATGCTTCTGCTGTAACGATCATCATCGGCACACTGTTTGTAAAGGCATATGTTGATAATCATATTATCATACCCGTGTTTGTTGCCGTAATAGCTTTGTGCGGATATATATCGGCGGTGAGGGGGATACACAGTGCGGCAGGAAGTACGGTCATGCTGACTCTTTTGTCTTTGGCAGCCGTGGTATTTATTTTTATGTCGCTGATTTTCAGGGCGGAGCCGCTCAATTTTTCATATGCGTTATCGTACGATTTTTCGGGGATAGATGAAGCGACAGCGTTTTCTGCCTCGGGAGGACTATTGCTGCCGTGTATGCTTATATTCAGGAAGGACACAGAGAATAAGGCATTAAAAGGCTTGAATATCTGGATAGTGCTGTCGTTTGTTGTATGCTCGTCAATAGCAGTAATGACTTATGCCGTTTCGGGCGAATATTCAAACTATACGATGTTCCCGTTTTATACGTCGGCGCAGCTGTTGGAGGCGGGTTCGTTCCAAAGACTTGACGTGCTTTTCCTGCTGATATGGATAATAGGAATATATATCAATATTGCGGTATTGTTTTCATCTCTAAGGGAGGTGTTGTATATGTCGGCAGAGTCGGTGAAGGCGAAGCGGTTATTCGGGGGAGCAGTTATCGTTGTGTCTGCGGTTTCGGCTGCGGCTGTCGGATTCGACAAGTTAAGAGATATACTGATGGATCATATCTATATTTCGGCATTGATAATTCTTACTGTATTTATTATTCCGGGCACGGTCTTACTGTCGAACGGGTCAGGAAGGAGGAGAAAACGCACACTGAAAATATCTCTGTTGATAATTACGGCTTTTACTATGCTTACGCTTACGGGCTGCGGACAAACCGAGATACAAGACAGACTTATCGTCAAGGGAATCGGCATAGACAAAACCGATGACGGATATTCGGCTGCGATACAATATATAGATACGTCTTCAAGCACGGACGCACAGGAGAACAAATGCTTTTCGGTGTCGGGCGAGAGCTTAGCCGACGCTATGGGCAATATAAAAAACAGTATAGGGTTAGAGCCGTTTTTGGGGCAGCTGAGCGTCGTTGCGGCAGGGTATGATACGGCAGAGGATATGGATATAATTGCAGATTATTTCATGAGACGGAACGATGTCAGGCCTTCTGTGAAGCTGTATCTGAGCCAAACGACAGCCGAAGAGCTGCTTGGCTTTAAGAAGGACGGCAAGATAATGCCGATAGACATGATGACATCTGTATCGCCCGAGTTGTCGGTGAAGAGCAACGACTACACACTTTTAAGCTATATTAATTCCCGTATTGATCCCGTGCAGACACCTGTCGCAACAGTTCTAAAATGCGATGATACGATACGCTTGTCGACGGCTGCTGTGTTCGGTTCAGATGGTGTATATATGCTTGATGATGACGAATTCACCGTTTACAAGCTGCTGCAGGGGAAAATAGAAGGAAGCATAATATCAAAAGATGATATATCATGCAGAGTGGAGAAATGCAAAGAGAGGATATCTGCCGATTATAACGGTGACACGCTTAATTTTTACAGCGAAAATGATCTGGTGATAGACATACTTGAAAATACCGATAACAAAACAGATGATGAGATCTGTGAGATCATCGGGGAACACATGGAAAAGCTGAGTCTTGACGCAGCCGATACGGTACTCGGAAAAAATCATGACGATATTTACGGCTTAGGCAGACGTCTGATAGGGTTTAACAGAAGAGATGAGAGAGCCTATGTTCGTTACAGGGAATTGTTATCCGACTGCAGACTGAGTGTAAACGTCCGGTGCAAAACAGTGTAAGAACAACCGACACGAAAGAGGGCAGACCAAAGCCGGTCTGCCCTTGAATTGCTGTTTATGTTTAAATTAAATTCAGCTATACATATGATTACGTCATATGTCATGTATCTTGTTACAGTATTATGCTTTTCTCACGCCTGTTAAGGCTTCGAATTCGGAAACAGACATTTTTGCTTCATCGGCAGCCTGCACAATCGTCAGAATTCCTTTTTTAACAAGCCCGACCAGTGTTTCTAAAATGCCTGTTGTTTTGCCTTGCTCCATGATCTCTTTGTCGTGAGCTATCTCATATTGTTCCCTTTGCGCCTGCTCGTCAAATAACTCGCTCATCATCGTAACGACCTCCGGATAACTGTGAAGAAAAGGGAATTTTGTCAAAAAGCATATATACGATCTTTTCTGTATATCCTTATGCTTTTCTCATGCCTGTTAAGGCTTCAAATTCGGAAACAGACATTTTTGCTTCATCGGCAGCCTGCACAATCGTCAGAATTCCTTTTTGAACAAGCCCGACCAGTGTTTCTAAAATGCCTGTTGTTTTGCCTTCGGCTATGCCTGCGGCTATGCCTTGCTCCATGATCTCTTTGTCGTGAGCTATCTCATATTGTTCTCTTTGCGCCTGCTCGTCAAATAACTCGCTCATCATCGTAACGACCTCCCCTTTATATATGCTCAGAAAACCGGGCAGAAACCCTCTTTCCAAGCAGATTCTGATAGTTTCTTCAATACATTTGATACTGTTGCTGTACCGCTTCCTTTGCTCGTCACAGACTTTGCAAAAGCCGATATACTGCCCGTATATGGTATCATCGGTTTTACTCAATATCCTGATCTTCAGGTCAACGGGCGAGTCGCCTCCGAAGAAATCGTCCTTGAATGAGATCTCCTCCGGAACGGTCTTGCTTCCGCTGTATACGATATACAGCTCAGGCTTCGGCAGCTTTACCCGTGAACTTGAGTGCTCGCTCTGCTGTGAATCCTTGACATACCGCCGATAGGTTTCGGCAAGATAGAATAACATTCGCAGAGTCATGTTAGGATTCCATGCGCTCTGAGCTTCAACAAGCATTACAAGCTTTGCGCTGCCGTTCTCATTCACAATAAATCCCAGATCATTGAAAATATCGTTTATCAGCACCGTACTCAGGGTTCTCAGCTGAATATCGTCCCGTGTCACAGTTGTGTCCTCGGGGTGCAGAGCTTTGTATAGCTCGAGGACATTGTCCAAATCCGAAAACAGCTTTGTAAAAACGCTGTCCTTCGACTTCCGCTTCGTGGTCTGCTCCGTGATATCGTCCGGCATGGTGATCACCTCGTTCACTTGTTTTTCTGATTATATTGTACCACATCTGCGAAATCTTATCAAGAGATAAACGAATTTTATTGAATTGAAAGTGCTGATTTGCGTTTAGTGAAAAAAATAGCAACAATTTTAAAAATACCCCTTTTAAAATATATCAAAATATTGTATAATGGATTTATAATGAAGAAAGTGTATATTTCATTGTATTTTTAATAAGGGGAAGTGGGTCTATGGCAAATTCGGTATCACTGGGAAAGATAATTGAAGAGTTTTCTCTCGAGATCATTTATACTCCCAAAGACCCGAAGGATATTCTTGTAACGGTCGCAGACTATAACCGACCGGGACTTGAGCTTACGGGTTATCTTGACTATTTTGACAAAAACAGGCTTATTATTATAGGGCTGAAGGAATACTACTACTTTGAGAGAATGACATCAGAACAGCGTACCGAATCTCTGGACAGATTTTTGTCGCTCGTTCCGCCTGCCATGATCTTCTGCAGAGGACTTCTGCCCTTTGATGAGATGAAGGACGTTGCCGCCAGGTACGGCGTTGCGCTGCTTGTGTCAGGGGAGCCTACCTCCGATCTTACGGCTGCGCTTGTTTCTTCTCTGAATGTTCATCTTGCGCCGACGGTTACGCGTCACGGCGTGTTGGTCGAGGTATACGGCGAAGGCTTGCTTCTGATGGGCGACAGCGGTATAGGTAAGAGTGAAACGGCTATCGAGCTTATCAAGAGAGGTCACAGACTTATCGCAGACGATGCGGTAGAGATCAAGAGAGTGTCGAGCAAAACACTTGTAGGTTCGGCGCCTGAAAATATCCGTCACTTCATCGAACTCAGGGGTATAGGTATTATCAACGCAAGGCGTATCTACGGTATGGGCGCTGTCAAGATGACGGAGAGGATCGATATGGTCATCAAGCTCGAGCTGTGGGATAATACAAAGATATACGACAGAATGGGTATGGATACGGAATTCATCGATATACTCGGCAATAAAGTGCCGACTATCACTATTCCTGTGAAGCCCGGACGAAACTTAGCCGTTATCATCGAGGCGGCCGCTATGAACAACAGACAGAAAAAGATGGGCTACAATGCGGCAAAGGAGCTTCTCTCAAATCTCGGTATGTCATACGACCTCGGTGCAGGCGACGAGTAAGGGGGAGCTTTATGAGAATAGTAGCAGATATGCACACGCACACTATAGCCTCGACCCATGCTTACGGCACTGTCAGAGAAATGGTTCGGCAGGCTGCCGATATAGGTCTGTATGCTATAGGCATAACGGATCACGGTCCGAATATGCCCGGCTCGCCGAGAGAGTGGTATTTCGATAATTTCAGGGCGATCCCGTCTACGTATCTCGGAGTCAGGGTTCTTATGGGAGCAGAGGCGAATATTGCCGATTTTGACGGCAATCTCGATCTGCCCGAATCCACCCTCAATAAGCTTGAATGGGTCGTTGCTTCACTGCATATACCTACACTCGACATGAGCAGGATAAAACCGACTGTGGAAGCCTGCACGGAGATCTATCTCAATGCGGCAGAAAATCCTTATATTAATGTAATAGGCCACAGCGACTCGCCGTTTTTTGCGTATGATTATGAAGAGGTCATTCCCGTGCTTGCGGAAAAGGGCAAGCTGATCGAGATAAACGACGCTACATTCAAGAGGAAAAAGGACTGTGTGAATAACTGTATCAGAATAGCGAAGATATGCAAAAAGGTCGGAGCGCCTGTTATAGTGAATACCGACGCTCATTTTATGACGGAGGTCGGCGCTGCAGACGGATCGCTTAAAATGCTCGAAGAGATAGGCTTTCCCGAGGAGCTTGTGGTCAATTCATCTGTCGAAAGGTTTGAAAGATACCTTCATGAGCATAATTTACCGCTCAGACAATTATAATTATAAAAAATGATTCATGTGAGGATATATATGGATAATATTAAAAACATAGAACATATCATTTCCGCTGCCGAGGCTTCGGGCTGTACGGTCAGGCGCAACGAGCTACTGTCAAAATATACCACGTTCAAGATCGGCGGAGCAGCGGCTGCGGTGATCACTGCGGAAAATATAGCCGTGCTGTCCGAGCTTTTGAAGCTCTGCAAACAGTATGATGTAAAGCGTATGATAATAGGCAACGGGTCGAATCTTCTGGTGAGCGACGACGGCTACGACGGAATCGTGATCAGACTTGACGGCGATTTCAAAAACATTACCATTGACGGCGATGTGATAAAGTGCGGCTCGGGTGTTACGCTTGCTTCACTGTGCAAGTTCGCCCGCGACAATAACCTCGGGGGACTTGAATTTGCCTGGGGAATTCCCGGAACGGTGGGCGGAGCGGCTTTTATGAATGCAGGCGCTTACGGCGGAGAGATGAAGGACGTCATACTCTCCACGTCATATATAACAAATGACGGCGTTACGGGCACATTTGTCGGGGAGGACAACAAGCTGTCGTACCGACACAGCGTATATTCGGAAAACGATCATGTTATCACGGGTGTTACCTTCAAGCTGTCGGTTGACGATCCCGAGCTGATAAAGGAACGCATGGACGATTATATGACGAGAAGACGAACAAAGCAGCCGCTCGATTATCCGAGCGCAGGGAGCGTGTTCAAGCGGCCCGAAGGCTTTTTTGCAGGCGGACTTATAGAGGAATGCGGATTGAAGGGGTACGGCATAGGCGGCGCTCAGGTGAGCGAAAAGCATGCAGGATTTATTATCAACAAGGGTACGGCTACCTGCGATGACGTATGCCGTCTGGTAGAGCACATACAGCAAACGGTCAGAGAAAAGAAGGGCGTAGAGCTTGAGTGTGAGATCAGAAGAATATAATTTTTAAGGTAGTGATTTGTATGGAATTTATTATAGTAAGCGGTATTTCGGGAGCCGGAAAAACCTCAGCGCTGCACGCTCTGGAGGATATAGGCTTTTATTGCGTTGACAATATCCCGCCTGCTCTTTTGAGTACGTTTTACGATCTTTGCGATAAATCGTCGGATATGAGAATGAAGCGGATAGCGGTAGTTCTGGATATCCGTGTGGGAAATTTCTATGAGGAGTTCTCCGCTGCGGTTGCAAAGCTAAGAAAGGATAATTACAGATACAAGACGCTTTTCCTGGACGCAAGCAACGATGTTATTGTCAGAAGATTCCGGGCTACAAGAAGAAAGCACCCGCTTTGCCCCGACGCGTCTATTTATACGATCAGCGACGCTGTCGATCTTGAGAGAGGTCTGCTGATGAAGCTCAAGCAGTCGGCAGATTACCTTATTGATACGTCTTATCTGTCAAGCGCTCAGCTGAAAGAGAGAATATCCACGCTGTTTTTAGAGAATGAGATATCCGCGCTTGCCGTAACGTGCGTGTCGTTCGGGTTTAAGTACGGAGTTCCTACCGAGGCGGATATTATGTTCGACGTGAGATGTCTGCCGAATCCCTTCTATATCGAGGAGCTGAAATATAAAAACGGTCTTGACGCCCCTGTCAGAGATTATGTAATGAAATGGGAACAGACTCAGGGCTTGCTGTCAAGAATGATAGATTACATAGATTATACCCTGCCGCTTTATGCGGACGAAGGAAAGGCGCAGCTTGTTATCGCTATAGGCTGCACGGGAGGAAAGCACCGTTCGGTCGCTCTCACTCAGGCTGTTTACGATCATCTTATCGAGAACAAGCATAAGGTCAGCGTACACCACAGAGATATAGGAAAGGCGTAGGGTGAAGGCAGGTGTCTTTTTCATCTGAAACGAAAAGGGAGCTTTGCAGAGCCAAGCTGAAGCCGCCCGAGCTTGCATGGGCGGAGGCATACGGACTGCTGCTGTTTGCAAAAAAGTTTTCGTCAAAGGAGATCTATTTCCGCACAGAGAGCGCAGACGCCGCAAACCGTTTTGCGGACGTTATCACAACACAGACGGGAGCGGTCGTCGAAATAAGCAAGACGCTTTCTGCAAAGGGCAGTGAGAGTATTAAGTATAAGGTCAGCATAGTTTCGGAAAACGACTGTGAGAAAGTCTTTTTTGAATGCGGACACAGCGCCTCGGATCTGAATCTGAAAATAAACAGAGCGAATATAGGCTTTGAGGTCTGCATGGGGGCTTTTTTAAGAGGAGCGTTTCTCACGTGCGGTAATGTTTCTTCACCTGAAACAGAGTATCGCCTGGAATTTTGTGTTCGTCACAAGGTGCTGTCGGAGGAGCTTTGCAGGTTCATTGAAGAAGCGGGAGAAACTGTGATAGGCAGACGCATTACGCCGAAGATCTCGGTCAGGCGAGGAACATATATAGTATATATAAAAGACAGTGAGGATATTTCCGATCTGCTCACTATGATGGGGGCAGGCGGCGCAAGTATGACGATAATGCAGGTCAAGATAATGCGAAACGCCGAGAACAACCGTATCAGGGCGATCAATTCTCAGCTTGCAAACACCGATAAAGCCTTATCTGCGGCAGCAAGGCAGATAAAGGCTATAGAGATACTCCGATCGGACGGGAAGCTCGGCGAGTTAAGCGACGAATTGAGGGAAGCGGCTGAAATGAGGGAGAAATATCCTCTGATTTCGCTGAAAGAATTATGTACACATTTTGACAAGCCGATCAGCAAATCGGGGCTTAATCACAGGCTGAATAAGCTGATCGAGCTTGCGGGAATTTAATAAAGGAGATAATTACAATGGGCATATTTGATAAATTTTCAAAAAAGAATGCAGACAAAGGAACAAAAGAAGAGGTTAAAACCGAAGAGGTGAAAGAGTCGGCAGAGAAAACAAACGAAGAAAGCGAAGCTGCCGAAAGCAATATCATAGATATCAACGCAAAGAACAGGCAGACGGACGCAGACGACAAGACAGAGGAGAAGCCTAAGACTACACGCTTTACGCTTGTTGTCGACTGCATAAAGGAGCTTGAGGAAGACGAGGGCGTTATAGTTGGAGGCAATCTGCACGGTACTGTCAATGTTAATGACAAGATATTCATTCTCCACCCGATGTTCAAGGAGAGCAGGGTCATATCTATTGACGGGATAGAGCTGCTTGACGGTGAGAATCCCGGGGACGGAGAGAAGGTCGATTATGCGACAGACAAGAGGATAGGCCTCAGGCTCACCTCGGTCAAGAAGAAGGAGCAGGCGCCGAGGTTCTCGGTTGTGACGAATATTATTCCGCAGCTTGCTCCGCACCCTACAAAGCCGCTTGATAATCCGTTCCTGCTTGGGCTGACATATGAATATCATCGCCTTATAAGCGACAGAATGTTTGCCGATCTGTTTACGTTTACGGTATTCTCTACGGGGTATCTGACACCTGTGGAGCTTGAAAAGCAGCCTGTTGCCGATGAAAGCGGCGCAATGAAGATTATGCCCAATAGCAAGGTAGGCTTCAAGCTGCTCGCCAATCCCGACAACAAGGACGAAAAAATGCTTGCGGTATTCACCGATTTTGCGGCGCTGGGCAAGTGGAAATCCCTTTTCGAGAACGGCAAGAAACCGAATTCGATCATGCTCAGCTTCGACAAGTGCGCCGAGATCGCCCTTGCGAACAGCGGATATATTATTAACCCGTTCGGTCCTGCTCCCGTATTGGTAGCTAAGCAGAATATAGAGTATGCTCAGCAGATGAAGAGCGAGATGGACAAGAGAATTGCAGAGAAGAAGTAAAGCTTTAATCCAAATGAGAAAGAAATATTATTTGGAAGAGATACAAACTTTATTATTACAGAAGTTAAAGGTAATACAATATTTATGGAAGAGGTGTGATGTATGGCATACGAAAGCGAGCGTTGGCGTTGTGACCCTGGAGCAAGAGATTTAATGTGCAATCATTGTAAACATTATCATTTATTTGCGAAATGCGATGCTTTTCCTGAACGTATTCCTAATGAATTGCTTAAAAGAAGAGAACACGACACACCTTACCCCGGAGATAACGGCATAAGGTTTGAACCGAAAGAATAAATTTTACTATATTATTTCTGTTGCTGCTTGTCGACCCCCTTCATAATGGTTGATAAGAAATAAAGCTGATGTACGGAAAAGACTATAGTTAACAATAAAGCAGGACGGAACTTGCCTGTCGCCGTGCGGCGACCGACTTCATGATTGTCGATAAGAAATAAACTTTTTGTGCGGGGGAGAACCACTGTCAGCAGGTTCTCCCCCGTCAAGCTTTATAGAATTCAAAACTTTATCGCACCCCCTCTCCGCTGAGCGAAGCACAGGGGAGTTTCGCTCGTTGCGACGAGCGACCAAAGGCTCTGCCTTTGGAATCCGCAAGCCTTTGAAAAGGCTTGA
>OMYH01000018.1 GCA_900315255.1 uncultured Eubacteriales bacterium
TCATTGCAGAATAAAGAGCTGGTGGACGGACTCGAACCCCCGACCTGCTGATTACAAATCAGCTGCTCTACCAACTGAGCTACACCAGCGAATTTTCGCACACTCAACAGTGCTTGATTATTATACCATAATTATCACTGCTTGTCAAGAATTATCTGAAATAAATTTCTTTTTTCGCCTGATTCCCTGTCAAGTGCTTATATATAATATCACACCAAGCTGCTTTTGTCAAGATTTTTTTCATATTTTTTTATTTTCGACAATATTTTCACAAGATCCCGATTTAACTTTTCGACTATCATTTTGCGTTATTCCTTGACAGCAAATTTTCAGTATGCTATTATAATCATTGGTACGTTTTTACTGTTATATGAAAGGAAGCGTAATTATGCTGTTGAACAAATTTTTACCTCGCACCGACTTTGAGTCATACGAGGATTTTATGCAGAACTATAAGGTCATCGTTCCCGAAGATTTCAATTTCGGTTATGATATTGTTGACGAATGGGCAAGGCTGGACGAAAACAAGAAAGCACTTTTATGGTGTAACGACCACGGCGAAGAGAAAGTATTCACCTTCAAGGATATAAGCAGACTTTCAAACAAGGCGGCAAATTATTTTAAGAGTATAGGGATAAAAAAAGGCGACGTCATTATGATGATACTCCGACGCCGCTGGGAATACTGGATCTGCGCCGTTGCGCTTCACAAGATAGGCGCAGTCATTATTCCGAACACGCTGCAGCTCACCAAGAAGGATATTATCTATCGCTGCAATGCATCATCGGCAAAGGCGATCATCTGTGTAAATGATGAATTTGTTCTCACGCAATCGGAGATGTCGTTCCCCGAATGTCCGCAGCTTGAACATCACATCGTTGTAGGCGAGCCTCGTGAGGGCTGGAAGTTCTTCGATGATGAGATAGAGAAATTCCCCGATACCTTCGACCGTCCCACGGGTGATCAGGCTGTAAAAGCTGATGACGCTATGATCGTATTCTTCACATCGGGCACAACAGGTATGCCCAAGATGATACGTCACAGCTTCTCTTATCCCCTCGGTCACATCATCACAGCAAAATACTGGCTTCAGGTGCAGGAGGATAAGCTCCACCTGAGCGTGAGCGACTCCGGCTGGGGAAAATTCTCATGGGGCAAGCTGTACGGTCAATGGATATGCGGAGCGGTAGTGTTCGGGTATGATATGGATAAATTCGTACCGAAAAATCTTCTTTCTATGATGGAAAAATATAAATTGACTACCTTCTGTGCACCGCCTACGATGTACAGATTCATGCTGCTTGAAGACTTGGAGAGCTATGATCTTTCATCTATTCAGCACTGGTGCACGGCGGGCGAGCCGCTGAATCCCGAGGTAAACACAAAGTGGCACCGCTTCACCGGGCATAACATATATCAGGGCTTCGGTCAGACAGAGACCACGATACTGCTTGCTGATTTTCAGTGGGACGACATCAAGGTCGGCTCTACGGGCAAGCCGTCTCCTGCTTTTGATATCAAGCTTCTTGACAAAGAGGGCAGCGAGGTCGCCACAGGTGAAGAAGGCTCTATCTGTGTGATCAAGCCCGAGGATAAGAATCCGGCAGGACTTCTGACGGGATATTATCTTAATGATGAGATGACGAAGGCTTTTGAGAAGAGCAGCTATTACAACACCTGCGACATGGCATGGTGTGACAGCGAGGGTTACTATTGGTTCATCGGCAGGAACGATGATGTTATCAAATGCTCGGGCTACAGGATCGGACCATATGAAGTAGAAAGCGCCCTGCTTGAGCATGACGCCGTCGTAGAATGCGCAATAACGGGTGTTCCCGACCCTGTAAGAGGTCAGGTCGTCAAGGCTACCGTTGTTATCAAGAAAAGCTACACGCCGTCGGAGGAGCTTAAAAAGGAGCTTCAGAACCATGTAAAAAGAACGACAGCCCCCTACAAGTACCCGAGGGTGATCGAGTTTGTAGATGAGCTGCCGAAGACGTTCAACGGTAAGATAATGCGTGCAAAGATCAGACACGAGGACGAAGAGGCTGTTCGTGTAAGAGATGAGAACCAGCCGAATTTCGGCCGATAACCGAAAAGCTAAAAAGCAGGAATGAATTAAACAAGGAGCTGACTCTCCACGACTTTTGTCATACATCATAATTTCTTCTGTCATTTTTAGTAAGAACTAAGGAGACACTGATTAAATTGTGTGCCGAAGTTGCGCCGTCAGATTTTTAGGCAAATTGTGCGAAAAATCCGCAGGAATACTGACGTATTTCAAGGATTTTGAGTGCAATTTGGCTCAGTCCGAAGGACGTGATTTAATCAGTGGTTCCCTAAAACAAACTATTCTTGAACTTCTTATTATACTGTTTGACGGAAATCCTGAGTCATAGTCAGAAAAGTCCGGAATACATCAAAGCCGATACAGGGTGATCCTGCATCGGCTTTTGTTATGTTCAAATTACTTAGCGTAATCTGTTATTCTTGATTCTCTGATTATATTAACCTTGACCTGTCCCGGATATTCAAGATCTGTTTCGATCTTCTTGCAGATCTCTCTTGCAAGCGGGATCATTCTCTCGTCCTTCACGATCTCCGGCTTGACCATAATGCGAACCTCACGGCCTGCCTGAATAGCGAAGCACCTTTCAACGCCTTCAAACGATGAAGCTACCTCTTCGAGCTTCTGCAGACGCTTGATGTAGTTCTCAACATTCTCACGTCTTGCGCCCGGTCTTGCAGCAGAAATTGCGTCAGCCGCCTGTACTATACAAGCAACGATCGTCTTAGCCTCAACGTCACCGTGGTGAGCGTGGATAGCGTGTATGATCTGCTCGCTCTCCTTATACTTCTTGGCAACGTCAACACCGATCTCAACGTGCGATCCCTCTATCTCGTGATCGAGCGCCTTGCCTATATCATGCAGCAAGCCTGCGCGCTTCGCAAGAGTCGGATCCATTCCCAGCTCGCTTGCGATCATTCCCGACAGCAATGCAACCTCTATCGAATGATCGAGAACATTCTGACCGAAGCTTGTGCGGTAACGCAAACGTCCGAGCAGCTTCACAAGCTCGTGGTGCATACCGTTGACACCAACCTCGAGAACGGCACGCTCGCCCTCCTCCTTGATGACAGCCTCGACCTCACGTCTTGCCTTGTCGATCATCTCTTCAATTCTTGCAGGGTGGATACGTCCGTCTGCGATAAGCTTTTCAAGCGCTATCCTGGCGATCTCTCGTCTGACAGGCTCAAAACACGACAGTGTGATCGCCTCGGGCGTATCGTCTATGATAAGATCGACTCCCGTAAGAGTTTCGATCGCTCTGATATTCCTTCCCTCACGGCCGATTATCCTGCCCTTCATCTCGTCATTCGGCAGCGGCACAACCGACACTGCCGCCTCTGCAACATGATCTGCGGCGCACCTCTGTATTGCCAGAGAGATAATATTCCTTGCCTTCTTTTCGGCTTCTTCTCTGAGCTGCTGCTCGTAATCCAATATTCTGACAGCCTTTTCGTGAACAAGCTCCGCTTCGAGATTCTTGAGCAAATACTCCTTAGCCTGCTCTGTCGTAAAGCCCGATATTCTTTCAAGAACGTCAAATTCGCTCTTCTTGATAGATTCCGCTTCAGCAAGCTTCTCCTCTGCCTGCTTGAGCTTCTTGGATACGTTCTCTTCCTTCTTTTCAAGATTATCCATCTTTCGGTCAAGAGTTTCTTCCTTTTGCTGTACTCTTCTTTCCTGACGCTGTATCTCCTTACGTCTTGAGTTCAGCTCCTTTTCGGTTTCGTTGCGGAACTGATGTACCTCGTCCTTGCCTTCAAGCAAGATTTCTTTCTTCTTTGCTTCTGCATCCTTAACTGCTTCATCGACTATGCGTTTAGCTTCTGCCTCCGCCGAACCTATCTCGGCCTCCGCAATTTTCTGACGGTGCTTTACACCCGCCATAAATGACGCTATACCTGTCGCTATCGCTGCAACAACGATAAGCAGTATGCTTAACCATACCGGCATTTCTGCCTGACACCTCCTTGTTTTGATTTCTCATTCTCATAAATTAAATCAGTAAAATCATAACCTCGGCGCCGTTTCGGTATTTCAATATAACGTTATAGCTTATGAACACATCCGGAATCCCGCCGCCCGTTGTGGCTGCGCATTGCTCCCGAAGTACCCTTATGTTGAACCAACTCTGCTCTGACATGATGTATCGGGAACAGCTTTGTCTGATACTGTGCCGACCCGAGCACACAGCTGTCCCTAAAAAATAAACAATAAAAGACAATAACAATACAAGCCTGAAATCACAGCAGCGGCTTGGTTCAGGCAGAATGTAACGTATCAATTATATTATCAGTATATTAAACTCCTGTTGGAAGTATTATACGAATATAACCATAAAAACATTAATTCAGTAGTATTTATATCAAAACACTTATATATAAACGGCCCTGAGTCCGATCAAATGAGAGCATTTTCCTGAATATCACATTCAATAAAAAAATACTCCGTTTATATTGTAAAACATAACGAATAATTTGTCAACTGTTTTTTGTATATACAAAGCATTAAGGATGAAATAAATTCTGAAAAAATAAAAAAAAGTATAGATTTTTGATATAGAATATATTATAATTAGATTAAAACTACAAAAACGGAGGATATTATTATGAAAAAGCTCCTATCATCACTGCTGACAACAGCGATACTGCTCTCATCTGCGTGGACAGCTGTTCCCGCAGGCGCATATCCGGACGCCCGACAGCTCGACTCCGCCGAAAAAACTGTCACCCGGGAATCGGGCACATCCTCCAATCAGGGTACTGTCAGAATTACGGCTGCGCCGGGTGACGATATTACCGTATACTTCTATCTTCGTCAATGCAACAAAGCAGCCGGATTTTTATCGGAACTGACCTACAGAAGCGCAAACCTGAGCTACATTGACTACGATCAGTATTACACCGATACATTCATTAATCAGGTAAACGATTCAAAAATGATGTTGTCGGTACTGCTTGAACCCGGCGGAACCAGCATTACTGACGATACTGCGATCATTGCGTTAAAGTTCAGAGCCAACAGCGATATTACCGCCGACGATGTATGCGTTACTTACACCATCAAAGAATTCTACAATACCGATATGTTTGAACTGGATTATGAGTCGGTTATTGTAAAGGCTGTCAATGCCAACGGAGATACCGACACTGAAGAAGGTCCTCATATCCATTCGCCGATCATTCACGAAGCAAAATCCCCCACCTGCACAGAACCCGGCTGGGGTGAATGGGCTGAATGCAAGGTGTGCGGCGAGATAATCACGCCAAAGATCGAGGTTCCTGCAAAGGGTCACACCGAGGTCAAAGATCCTGCGGTCGAAGCCACCTGTACAAAAGAGGGCAAAACGGAAGGCTCTCACTGTTCGACCTGCAGCGCAGTGCTGAAGGCGCAGAAAAAAGTACCGAAAAAAGATCACAATTATGTCAACGGAGTCTGCACAATGTGCGGAAAAAAGCAGGGGGGGCAATCAATCGATTCCGACAAATATACAGACACCGACACGGACGGAGGCGGTAATGATGATCCCTCGGGAGGTCTGTACGGTGACGTGAGCGGCGACGGAAAGATCACCTCTAAGGACGCACTAATGATACTGCGCTCGGCGATCAAGCTGTTGAAGTTCACCGACGCCCAGACAAAGCTTGCCGACGTCAACAACGACGGCAGAGCGAACACGACCGACGCTCTTCTTGTTCAGAGATACAGTATCGGGCTTAAATCCGGCAGCTCGAGAGTCGGACAGAAATACAAGTAATACATAAAAAACACGGGGAGAACCGACGAAAGGCTCTCCCCTATTATTATGCAAATATACACAGTATATGCTGCATATGCTGATGTTTCCCTTTTGACTGCAGCGAACAAAAAGCTGCCGCAGAAGTGATTGTTCTGCGGCAGTTTAAATGATTTATTAGTTCAAGCCTGCAAGTGAAAGGTTATAGTTATGGTCTGCCAGTGTTGTCGCATAGTATGCAACAGCGTCGCTGTCCTCGGTTGCCGACTTGTGGCAGAAGAAGTAGTAGTTGGACTCTGCGGGATAAAGCGCTGCCGAAATAGCGTCAATACCGGGATTGCAGATCGGACCTGAGGGCAGTCCCTGGATATCATAGGTGTCATAGCGGCTCTTATAATTTGCAGGAGCGGTCGTCTTCTTATAAGGATAATAGATAGTCGGATCGCTTCCGAGCGTACCTCTGATAAAATCTCCGTGAATAGTGTATCCGTCTGTCTTGATAGTAGCCAATCTGTTATGGAAGATCGAGGAGATCATATACATATCCTCACGGCTTGCCGCCTCTGCCTGAATCATCGACGCAAGCGTCATCAGCTCGTCCATAGTCATGCCCTGCTTTGCAGCCTGCTCCTCTATGGTCAGCTTTTCGTACTTCCTGACATTCTTTTTGCTTGCGTCTGTGTCGGTTTCCTCTTCGTTATAGTAGCTCCACTCGTCTTCGTCTGTATCCTCTTTTATCTCGATCCTCTGCTTGGTGTAGTAAACCTTAGCCTCGTAGTTGTTGAGGAACCTGTAGATCGTAGTCGTGGGCTTCTCTCCGAGATAGAACTCATAGGTATCGGGGAAGAGGTAGCCTTCAAGTCGGTAATAAACATCACTGAGTCCCGGTCTGCCGCTGCTAAGGAATGTGAAATCCTCGTCAAACTCGGTGGAGTTGCAAAGCTTCAGGAACTCGTCCTTGTCGCACACACCGTTCTCCGAGAGCTTGTCGGCTATTTCAAGCACGGTCATACCCTCTGTAAATCTGAGCTGTACGGTATCGACACGGTTTGCGTTGGACTGAAGATAATTTATGATTGCTTCGTAGTCCATGTTGTTTTTCATTTCGTACGAACCCTTTGCAAAGCCATCGTCGCCGTTTGTCAGCTTTGCGTACATCTTGAAGTATGTCTTGTTCGAGATTACGCCGTTATCATAAAGTATCTCGCTGAGTTCGTCGATATCGGGATCTGCGGGGATCTGAATAACGATCTTTTCTTCCTCGCCTCTGTTTCTGCCGAGAAGATCGTTGATACCCACAAGCAGGAACTCCGCCAGGAACACGCCGAGTATCAGCACCATAACAAGCCATACTACTCTGATAACACAGCCGTTTTTCTTAGCTCGTTTCTTCTTGCGCCGGCGCTCCCTCTTGAGAGCGTTTCGTCTGCGCCTGTTTTCTTCCTTTTCGGAGATATCTTCTTCCGTATCGGAAAATCTCCTCGGAACAACTGCCCGTTCCTTTTCGTCATCGCCGCTGAGATCAAGCAGATCCTCGTCTGTTTCTTCGGGAAAGATAATATCGTTGTCCCGGTCGTTGGAGTAGTCTATATTAAGCTTAAATTCATCGACCTTTTTCTTCCTGCCTGCCGAATGTAAATCTTCACTCATACCAAAGCTGTTCCTTTCTTATTTTTTACCTGTACGTCTGATATATCTGTCTGTAACTATCATATCCACAGGCTTGTCATAATATCCGTGAGGGAGCTTCCACTTAATACAGTTTGAGTAGCACAGCCCCACGGTATCTCCTTCAAATTTTGACAGAAACCTGTCATAGTATCCCTTGCCATAGCCAAGGCGGTAACCCTCTGCGTCAAAGCTAAGCCCCGGCACGATACACAAACCTTTTGAAAAATCTGTCGCCTTCTCGCATTTATCAGGGATCGGTTCAAGCACCCCGAAGGCTCCGTTTTCGAGATCGTCCATTGACGTGATATAATAGAAATCCATTTCACGGGTACTGCTGATACATTTCGGTACGGCTACTCGCTTGCCGTTGAGCCAAGCCGCGCGGATTATTGCGAGAGTATCGACCTCTATATCCTTTGAAACATATGTAAACACCGTCCTGCAGTGTATATATTGCCTGAGTGTGAGGAATCTGCTCTGTATCTCAGAGTCCATTGCGATCTTGACACGGTCAGGCATATCGGTGCGTTTTGTTTTGAAGCCGTTGCGAAGCTCGGTCTTGACCTTGCGGATATCGCCGTTATTATTCATCGGCATTGCAGTGACTTCCTTGTCTTTTCCGAAATATCCCTGCCGCACATCTTTTCTGCGATAAGCAGGGCGAATTCCATAGCTGCGCCCGCCCCTTTGCCTGTGATGATCCTGCCGTCGGCAACGGCAAGGTCACTTCTGACCTTAGCACCGATAAGGTCTTTTTCAAATCCGGGGAAACAGGTCGCTTTTTTGCCGTTCAGCAGTCCCTTGTGACCAAGTATCGAGGGCGCTGCGCATATTGCGCATATATAGAGATCCTTTTCTGCGGCATGATCAATATATTTCTGTACGGTAAGGCTTTTTTCGAGGTTAAGAGTTCCGGGCATTCCTCCGGGGAGGATCACGCCTTCAAGGCCGTCGAAAGTAAGCTCGTCCTCTGTGAGGTCTGCGGTTACTGTTATGCCGTGTGAGCCTGTGACAGTCTTAGAGCCTATGCCTACTGTTTTCACCTCTGCCTTGCAGCGTCTGAGTACATCGACAGGGGTGAGAGCCTCGACTTCTTCAAAGCCCTCTGCCAAAAAAACATATACCATATTTCTTCTTCCTTTCTTCATTATATCAATCGGAAATGAGGTGTTCGCAATTACCGGACGGCTCCTTCCGATGTCCGGACATTCCCGGATCCGCATTATCGAATATTGATTATTTTTCTTATTTCCTCAGCTATCTTCTCCACGGGTCTCGGGGTTTCGCCGTCATCACACCTGATGACCGTCCAGCCGAGCTTTTTTGCGCAGTAGAGCGCAGTTTCTCTGCATTGTCTGAGAAATTCCACATTACATTCGTGAATATCCTTCTTGCTGTCGTTGCCGTTGTACCGAGCCGTTAAAAGCTTCTGCGATACATCGACAGACATATCGAGATAGATAACAATATCGGGTTTTGGTATCCCCAGTTTATTATATTCAAGATCATACAGCCAGTCTATATAGCCGTCCCATTCATCAAAGGGCAGCTTCCCTGTCTGGTAGATAGCGTTTGACGTGGCATATCTGTCAGAGATAAACAGACCGCCGTTGTCGTAGGCTTCCTTATGATACTTTATGAAATCTGCGCACCTGTCAACAGCATAGAATACCGCCGCCGCATAAGGATTGACCTTGTCGGGAGAGTCTGCAAGCTCGCCGTCGAGATACATCTTCACCGGGGCGGACGATGGAGAATCATAATTCGGGTAGCTCAGCTTTGTGAAGGGAACGCCCCTGTCCGTCAGACAGCGGCATAATATATCCGTCTGGGTAGCCTTGCCGCTTCCGTCCAGTCCCTCTATGACGATCAGCCTGCCGCTCATATATTATCAGTCCTTTTTACGCCAAACTTTTCTCTCATCTCTGCCATTCTTCCGCATGACATTCTCCCCTCGGGGCATTTCCCATACAAACAGCCGGGTCCTGCCTTCGAGAAAATATGCGGAGCAGTCTCTTTGACGAGCACAAGCATTTGCTGAGCCACATCTCTGATCTCCCACTGCGCGCGGCTGCAGCAGCGATGTTCAAAGAAATTGAGCAGACTTCTCGCATTGAAGGTGCATATTATCTTGGTAGTGCAGGCGTTCGGCAGAATGAACCTGGCGTCCTCGTTTGCGCTCTTTTCAAATGCGGAAAACCTCTTTTTATCAATCTCCCTGAATTTCAGAATAACGTCGCTTTCGCTCATCACGGAAATATCTCCGAGCTTTTCTTTGATCTCGGTGTCATTTTCGGCAAGCTTAACAACGCTGCGGTATATCAGCAAGTCACGGACTTCTGCATAAGCCTCTGCCTCATGCTTTATAGCGTCGTTATACTTTTCAAGCAGAACGGGATCCTCCGCAATTGCGGGCGGCGTTACGAATTCAAAGGAATTGCCGTCAACATATCTCTGCGACTGCTGACTGTATGAGGCTATTCTGTGCCGCACAAGCTGATGAGAGCAGGCGCGTGAGATCCCCTCTATGCCGAAGGTGAACGATATATGTTCAATGGGACTCTGATGACCGAGCGATGACAGCATATCGAGGAACGAAGCTGTTTTTTCATCGGTAAGCCCCTCTTTCACCTCGGAAATATCGCTTTTGGAATAGCACAGCTTTGCAGCCATAGCGACAGTTCTCTCGGGATCGGGAGTATAATTCAACAGAGTAACCTTTGCGGACATAAGTCCTCACCGCCTTTTTACATAACATCATACTTATAGACTTTAACATTATATCAAATTATGGCAGCCGAAACAAGTCTAATTATGGTGTAATTTTGAAATTTATTGTAAATAATACTGTGCATATTCACATTACGGTCGGCAGTCGCACCGCAGCCTTTCGGAACTGCAAGTATTGATATCAGCTCCCCGAAATGATATAATATACAGAAACACGCTGCGATAAGCTTTTGCGAAATCGCACACTACATCTATCTGTCACGGAGGGAAACCATGTTATACATAATAAGACACGGAAAAACAGACTGGAACAAAAAATACAAGCTTCAGGGCAGGACAGATATTCCGCTAAATGACGAAGGAAGAAAAATGGCAGCTGCCGCTGCGGATGAATACAAGGATGTACGCTTCGATATTTGTTATTGCTCTCCCCTTGTTCGCGCAAAGGAAACGGCGGAGATCTTGCTGAAGGGCAGAGATGTCCCGATAATAACGGACGATAGATTGACAGAGATGTGCTTCGGGATATATGAGGGAGTTGAGAACAGCTTCAACATTCCCGACTGCCCGATAAATGTGCTTTTTCATCATCCCGAGCTATACACCGTTCCTGCGGAAGGCGCCGAAAGCATGGAGGAACTTTTTGCCCGAACAGGCGAATTCTTAAAGGAAATAGTTGAACCGCAGTTAAACAATAACAAAGATATACTGATCGTCGGTCACGGCGCAATGAATTCAAGCATTGTCTGCCGGATAAAAAATCTTCCGCTCGAGAAATTCTGGAGCGCAGGAATAGAAAACTGCAAATTGATGAAGCTGTGAACAGATCCGTTATCGTTCCGGGCAGACGCATACACAGCAGGATACTTACCGACGGCGAACAGCCGCAAAAAGACTCCCGTATCATTACGGAAGTCTTTTTTGAACCTTACGGCGGTTATGTAGTCATATGTTTTTTTGTCTATATCAGCCTTTCCCTTAGCTTGATCAGAATCTTCTTCTCCCTGCGGCTTATCTGCACCTGCGATGTGCCTATGAGCTTCGCCGTCTGCGACTGCGTAAGCTCCCTGAAATACCTTAGCTCAATGATCTCCCTGTCCTCCTCGGGCAGCGTGTCAAGCTCCTGAAGCAGGCTAAGCCTTTCGGACAGCTTTTCCTCCTGCGATTCGGTTGGAATATCGAGCTGCGACTCCTCCTCTCCCTCGTCTGCTACGGTGAGAGATAACGGCTGTCTGCACGCACACAAGGCTTCTGTGACCTGCTCTGCGCTTGTCCCTATTCCTTCGGCTATCCGTGAAACAGACGGCTCCTGCCCGGTGGACGTGAGAAATTTTTCTCTGAACCCTGCGGCTTTCATGGCAATATCCTTGAGTCCTCTGCTCACACGCAAGGCTCCGTTTTCTCTGAAAAGTCCCCGTATTTCGCCCATTATCAGCGGTACCGCATATGTGGAAAAACACAGCCCGCGGCTCTCGTCAAACCTGTCTATCGCCTTGACAAGTCCCACGCAGCCTGCACCGACAAGATCGTCATATTCTATCCCCCTGCCCTTGAACCTGTTCGCTATGGAATATACCAGCCCCATATTCTCATCGGCGATAGAGTCACGGGTTTTCGTCATCGGTCTTTGCTCTTCCCCGTCTGATGATATACTTTTCCATGGTTACGGCAGTTCCGCAATTAACCTTTGACGTAACCTTCAGCTTATCCATGAAACTCTGCATAACGGCAAATCCCAGTCCGGCACGCTCCCCTCCCACAGTGGAGAAAAGCGGCTCCATAGCCTGCGGAATGTTCTCTATCCCCTTTCCCTTGTCACGAATTTTTATGACGATCCGTCCGTTGTCATATATTTTTGCGTTGACGGTGATTATCCCCTCTCCGTACTCATAACCGTGTATGACGCAGTTTGTCACCGCTTCGGACACTGCCGTCTTGATGTCCGACAGCTCGGTAATGGTCGGGTCAAGCGGCAGCACAAAGGCGCTTACCGCCGTACGGGCAAAGTTTTCGTTCATGCTCCTGCTCGAAAAGCTGAGAGTCATTTCGTTTATCAGATCCATACATTCACCTCTATTCTGTAATCTGTCTTACCCCCGACAAGGCGATGAGCCTTTCGAGGTGCTGCGGCACATGGTCTATGCGAACAACGCCGCCTGCTATCTTCATCATTCTGTATCTGCCCATTATAAGTCCTATCCCCGAGCTGTCCATAAACTTCACTCTCCCGAAGTCCAGCACAAGCGTTTTCGGGCGGTACTTTTCAATGTCTGCGTCGACCGCTTGCCTGATCCCCCTTGCCGAATGATGGTCTATTTCGCCCGAGAGCTGTACGGTGAGCGTGTTCTTCTCAAAGGTCAGTTTTACATTCATCGTTACTCCTCCCGAAATATTCTGTAATCATTTTACTGCACGGTCTGTAAAAATTTGAGTATATCCTGTTGTCGAATTGATCATTATTATTTTTCAGAACCGATTTACGGATTATCAACACGGCGTTTGAACGAGTTAAAAAGTCAAAATTCACTGTTTACAATCAAGTGATAAAGTGATATAATAATATAATGATTTTTTATGTATTCATTAGAAACAGAAAATGAAAAAGGAGAACCAATATGGAATGGACAGGACTTAATGAATTAAGAGAAAAATATTTATCATTCTTTGAATCAAAGGGTCATCTCAGATTAAAAAGCTTTTCGCTCGTACCGCCGAAGGACGACACAAGCCTTCTGCTTATCAATTCGGGCATGGCGCCGATGAAAAAATACTTTACGGGAGAGGTAACTCCGCCGAGAAAGCGTGTTACAACTTGTCAGAAATGTATACGTACACCCGACATTGAGCGTGTCGGCATTACCGCACGTCACGGCACATATTTTGAAATGCTCGGCAACTTCTCCTTCGGAGATTATTTCAAGGAAGAGGCTACAACATGGGCATGGGAGTTCTTTACTGAGGTTCTCAAAATGCCGAAGGAAAAGCTCTACTGCTCTATCTATGAGAACGACGAAGAGGCGTTTGAGATCTGGACAAAGAGAAGAGGCGTTGATCCCTCGCATATAGTAAGACTCGGCAAAGAGGATAATTTCTGGGAGCACGGCTCAGGTCCGTGCGGCCCCTGCTCGGAGATCTATTTCGACAGAGGAGAAGAGAAGGGCTGCGGCAAGCCAACCTGCGGCGTCGGCTGTGACTGCGACCGTTACGTTGAGGTATGGAACCTCGTTTTCACTCAGTTTGACAGCGACGGCAAGGGTACATACACTCCGCTCGATCACCCCAACATTGATACGGGCATGGGTCTTGAAAGACTCGCCTGCGTAATGCAGGGAGTGGATAATCTCTTCCTTGTTGACACCGTGCAGAACATTATGAAGCACATCAGCGAGATCACGGGCGTAACGTACGGCTCGGGTGAGAAAAGCGATATTTCTTTGAGAGTAATAACCGATCATATCCGTTCCACTACATTCATGATCAGCGACGGCGTTATGCCGTCTAACGAAGGCAAGGGCTATGTATTAAGACGCCTGTTAAGACGAGCTGCTCGTCACGGCAGAATGCTCGGCGTACATGAGCCGTTCCTGTACAAGGTATGTGCGACTGTTATCAAAGAAAACGAGGGAGCTTACCCCGAGCTTAAAGAAAAAGAAGAATTCATCACAAAGCTCATCAAAACGGAAGAGGAGAATTTCTCCCGTACTATCGAACAGGGTATGTCGCTGCTCGAAAAGCTCATGGATTCGGCAGACAAGATGTCCATAAGCGGCGATGACGCCTTCAAGCTCAGCGATACCTACGGCTTCCCGATCGACCTGACAAAGGAGATCGCAGCCGACAAGGGCTTCACGGTAGACGAAGAGAGATTCAGGGATCTGCTCGCAATACAGAAAAAGACCGCCCGTGACGCAAGAAAGAACGCAGGCGCAGACGCATGGATAAGCGACTCTACAGACCTGTCTGATATAGCAAAGACAGAATTCACAGGCTACACAGACTTTGCAAACGGTGCAAGGGTTCTGGCTGTTATAAAGGACGGCGAGAGAGTGAGCGCAGCGTACGAGGGCGACGAGGTCATCATCATTCTCGACAAAACACCGTTCTATGCCGAAAGCGGCGGACAGTGCGGCGACACAGGCATGATCACCTGCGATGACTTTACTGCTCAGGTGCATAATACAACCAAAAATAACA
Source organism: uncultured Eubacteriales bacterium (assembly GCA_900315255.1). Taxonomy (GTDB): domain Bacteria; phylum Bacillota; class Clostridia; order Oscillospirales; family Acutalibacteraceae; genus RUG592. Next base: position 14,400 of record OMYH01000018.1, read on the forward strand.
ATGCTATCATATTCCATACGGCAAAGATCATAAGCGGCATGGCAAGCGTCGGCACCGATGTAAGGGCAGAGATTAATATTATCAGACGTAACGATATTATGCGTAACCACACCGCCGCTCACCTTTTGCAGGCGGCTCTCAGAGAGGTTCTCGGAACGCACGTTCAGCAGGCAGGTCAGCTGGTAACGGACGACAAGCTCAGATTTGACTTCACGCATTTCTCCGCAATGACGGCAGAGGAGCTTCTGAAGGTTGAACAGCTGGTCAACGCAAAGATACTCGATGGCATTGACGTGACAAGCCGTGAAATGCCAATCGACGAGGCAAGGAAGCTCGGAGCAATGGCTCTCTTCGGAGAGAAGTACGGCGATGTTGTAAGAGTAGTGAGCGTGAGCGATTTCTCAATAGAATTCTGCGGCGGTACTCATGTAAACAACACGTCAAAGCTCGGACTTTTCCATATCCGTTCGGAAGCCTCGGCAGCAGCAGGCGTAAGAAGAATCGAAGCTGTAACGGGTCACGGAGTTTTGAGCTATCTCGGCAATGCCATGGCAATAATCGGTCAGGCTGCTCAAAAGCTGAAAATAGCCAATCCGTGGGATCTGGTTTCCGGCTGTGAGAAGGCTGCTGAAATCATCCGTGAGAAGGATAAGAAGATAGAAGAGCTTAACAACAAGCTTGCAAACGGCATGATCTCGGGTATAATCGCCTCGGAGAAGAATATTAACGGCACAAGCGTATTCACAGGCAGACTTGAGGACGTATCGGCTGATATGCTCAGGGGGATCTGTGACAAGATAACGTCTAAGTATGAAAACAGTGTTATCGTGCTTGCAGGCGTCGGCGGCGGCAAGGGTACGTTCTGTACCGCCTGCACAAAGACAGCCGTAAAGAGCGGAATCAAAGCAGGCGCTGTTGCAAAGGCTGTTGCGCAGGTAACGGGCGGCAACGGCGGCGGCAAGCCCGAAATGGCTATGGCAGGCGCAAAGGATATTACAAAGGTTGATGAAGCGCTTGCACAGGCTTACGGTATTGTTGAGGGAATGCTTTCATAAGTGTAGAGTGTGGAAAGTGGAGAGTGGAGAGTGGAGAGTGGAAAGCGGAGAGCGGAGTGTGGTTTTTTTAGTTAGGAATGATTGTTCGGAAGCATACATTGTTCTGTCATTTGAGCAATTCAAAGTCAGAAATAGACTTTGAACTTCAACCTTCCGCCAACCACAAACCAACATTGTACGGAGAATGTTATATGAACAAAAAATACGAAGTATTATCTCCTGCGGGAGATTTGGAGTGCCTTGTTTCCGCAGTTAATTTCGGAGCTGACGCAGTGTACCTTGCAGGAAATCAGTTCGGTATGAGAACAGCCTCAAAAAACTTTACCGACGAACAGCTTGCGCAGGGCATAGAATATGCGCACAACAGAGGAGTTAAAGTATATATCACCTGCAACACACTCCCCCGAAACAGTGAGCTTGCGGAACTGCCGAGATTCATGGAAACGGCGCAGTCACTGGGTGCAGACGCATTTATCATCGCCGACCTCGGCGTTATGGAATATGCAAAGCGATATGCTCCTAAGGTAGATATACATATGTCCACACAGGTCGGTATCGTGAATTACGCCGCCGCAAACGCACTCTATAACATGGGCGCAAAGCGAGTTGTTCTCGCAAGGGAGATGTCTATAAAGGAGATCGCCGAGCTTAAAGCGAACATACCCGAGGATCTGGAGATCGAGGTATTCGTCCACGGTGCGATGTGCGTATCCTTCTCGGGCAGGTGTATAATCTCAAGCTACATGACAGGCAGGGACGCCAACCGAGGCGACTGCGCCCAGCCGTGCAGATGGAAATACCACCTCTACGAGGAGAACCGACAGGGACAGTATTTCCCGATAGAAGAGGACGAGAACGGAACATTTTTATACAATTCAAGGGATCTGTGTATGATAGAGCATATCCCCGAATTATTGGAGGCAGGAGTTACAAGCCTTAAAATAGAGGGCAGAGCGAAATCTGCTTACTATACATCTGTAATGACTCACGCATACAGCAGTGCAGTTAAAGATTATATCCGTATGGGAAAGGATTATACTCTTGCGCCGTGGATAAAAGACGAAGTTAATAAAATAAGCCACAGAGAGTACAACACAGGGTTCTTCTTCGGTCACGAACCGGGTCAGGTAACGGGCAACGGCGGCTACATCAGAGAATACGACGTTGTCGCTATGTGTGAAGAAAGCGGCAGCGAGTATAACATAATAACTCAGAGAAATAAATTCTACAAGGGCGATACTCTCGATGTACTCCCCCCTCAGGGAAGATCGTTTGATGTAACGGTAATTGAGATCAAAAACGAAAACGGAGAAGAGGTTGACAGCGCTCCCCATGCGATGGAAAAGCTTTATCTCAGAACAGGGGTCGAGATCCCAAAAGGCTCTTATCTCAGGAAAAAAAGAACCTGATTTTTATTCGAGCAAAGAGAGTTTTAAGTAATAATGGGTATCCCGAAAGGGATGCCCACTTTTTTCATAATACGAATAATTTTCAAGAGGTTGGGATTATTCGTGCAAAATTTATGTATAAAAACTGTTTATAAATAAAAAATAATTACAAAAAAGTTAAAAAACTAATTAAAAAAGGTTGACAAATTGGTAACAAGAATGTTATAATTCTAAACAGATAGGTTTTGGAGGTTATTATGCGAGTTATTACAGGATCTGCACGAGGCAGAAAATTAGAGCAGCTTTCAGGCGACGATGTGCGACCAACGACTGACAGGGTCAAGGAAGCTGTATTCAGTATCATACAATTTGACATAGAGGGCAGACGGTTTCTCGATTTGTTCGCAGGCTCGGGTCAGATGGGGATCGAAGCATTGAGCCGAGGTGCAGCGGAGGCGGTGTTCGTTGACAACAGACGTGAGTCCGTTGAAATTGTCAAGCGCAATCTTGCTTCAGTGAAGCTTCCGAACGGCAGAGTTGTGCAGTCGGATTCGATCAGCTTTCTGAACACGAACAAGGGCGAGTATGACTTTATGTTTCTCGATCCGCCCTACGGCACGGGACTTTTGCAGGCAGCGCTTGCAAAGGCTGAAGCTGTTATGAAAAAGACCGGGCTAATCATATGCGAGCACCCTATCGGTGAAAAGCTGCCCGACAAGCTCGGCGAGTTTGTGCGCTGCAGAGATTATAAATACGGAAAGATCGGCATTACCACTTACTGTCACAGTGAGTACGCCGATTGATATATTTACTTTACTATTAAAAAGGGAGGTGTTTTATGCGTACAGTTATTTGTCCGGGAAGCTTTGACCCTGTTACACTGGGGCACGTTGACATTATCAAGCGAGCGGCAAATACGTTTGACAAGGTAATAGTTGCGGTATTCGTGAACAAAGCGAAAACGCCTTGTTTCACGATCGAAGAACGTATGCACCTGCTGAACAAGGCTCTTGACGGAATAGAGAACGTTGAGGTCGTTGCTTGTGAAGGGCTTCTTGCCGATTATGCAAGAGAGAGAAATGCCACAGCGGTAGTTAAGGGACTTCGCGCCGTATCTGATTTTGAATATGAATTTCAGATGGCGCTTACCAATAAAATGCTCAATCCGGAGTTGGAAACAATATTCTTCACGTCACGCGCAGAGAATATGTATCTAAGCTCAAGCATTGTAAAAAATGTTGCAAGTTTTGGGGGAAACATCAGGGACTTTGTTCCCGAATGTATTCACGACGAAATCCGTAACAGATTATGTGGAGGAGGAAACAAAAATGAAAGTTGACGATTTACTTGATGATCTCAGTGATCTGCTGGACGATGCAAAGGATATGCCTATCTTGAACAAGGCTATGATCGACAAGACCCAGATCGCCGATATTATCGATGAGATCAGGAAAAACCTGCCTGTTGAAACACGTCAGGCCAAGGCCATTGTTGCCGACAGAACAAAGATCATTAACGATGCAAAGGCAGAAGCAGACGCTATCATCAGTATTGCGGAGAAGAAGCGCAACGAAATGCTCGCCGAAGATAAGTTGGTTATTCAGGCTAATGTTGAGGCTAAGCGTATCGTATCCGAGGCCAACCTCATGGCGCAGAAGGTGCGCAATGCTACCAACCACTACATCGACGAGATCCTTGTAAAAACAGACGAGCTGCTCACCTCGAACCTTGAGGACTTCAAAAGGAAGAGAGCAATGCTCGAAAAAGCCAAGAGCAAGCAGAAAAAGCCCGGCGACGGCGAAGAAGCTGCAAGCGAAGATAAAGCATAATAAATTAAGCCTGCACAGGTTTCCCCTATGCAGGCTCGCTTTTTGTTTTATGATCGTTTTACATATGAAGTATCGCAAGGATCTCCTCAATATCCTCTGCCTCTATCGACAAAGGCTTGCACAAATGCTCTCTCAGGAACACCTTGTATGCTCCTGCCTTAGCTTTTTGTGTCATTTCGTCAACGAGTTTCTTCTGATCCAATTCATCGGTCATAGTGTATGTGCCGTCCTCGCCGAACTCCATTCTTCCTGCCATATTATGATCGGCAAGGAAAATCGCCTCGACGATTCTGCCGCTGTTATCAACAATGGAAATCTGAAATTTCGATTTAAGCATAACATATGTAAGGTTGGTGAATTTATAGCTCTCCATAATTCCCATCTGCTCAAACCGCTGCTTGCTGTCCTTGATGACCTTATCGAACATAAAGCTCGGCTTCCACTTGTAGACATTTTCGACGCCTTGCGGTAGTATCGTTGAAACTCCCATAAACGGAACAGTGCCGTTATTCATCATAACAGCAAGACCGATGATCTCTTCTGCTGTGAATTTGACCTCCAAAGCATTCACCCCTTCTATTAAAATACTATTCTTTTCTAAGCGTATTCCCTATTTACGCTTTATAATTCTACCATAAAAAACCGAAAAAAGCTATAAAAATTACGAATGTAATTATTTTGTTATATACTCAACAATATTTCTCCCATAAACCATCAAACCTTTTGTTATGACTACCAAACGGTGGGCGCACACCACCTCATCTGTCACTGCGTGACATCTTTTCCGGGGCGGAGAAAACTTTACAATGACAGAACAAATCATGAGTTATAATTCATTCCTAAATCCTAAATCCTATACTCCCGACTCCAGTCACGAATCGTTTTCCTGTTCCTCGGAATCTGACGGCTCCGTCTTATGATCGGGGTCATACTTTTTCTGAAGATATTCCTCCAGACACAAGCCGTCACGGTGTATCTCTTCGGCGAATTCCTTGCCCACATAGCGGTAGTGCCACGGCTCATAGCTTATCCCCGTTATATCCTCTTTCCCCTCGGGATATCTCAGAATAAACCCGTAACGATAGGCATTTTCTGCAAGCCAGCCGTACACCGCCTCATTGTCGACCGAAATGTTCGTATCGGCGTTGATGTCAAGCGCAAGCCCGAGCTGATGTTCACTTGTTCCCGGCAAAGCGACATATGCCTCCGCCATCTCTTGTGCCGTTTCTTCGTCATATCCTTCTTCGATGTATCTTTCGATATACAGCTTCATCATTCCCTGCTGATCCTCAGTTGACCTGAAAGCCTCGGTCACATAAGGGTACACGTCCTTCGCTCTTGCGTCATCGAACATATTCCGGAGATCTTCATATATTCTTGAATCCACCTGCTTGCCGTTGTCGAGAGTCACTGTGTCTATCTCATATCCCTCGGGAATGCTGTTCCATCGGTTAACAAGCATATGCTCCCACTCTCCGTTGTATGACACAACAATATGCTCGCCGTCATATGTGACAGTCGGCCTTTCGGGTACGCTTTCACTGTCGCTTACGGTGTCTTCTGTGACGAACATTTCGCCCTCGCTTACAGTATCCTCCGAAACAGATACGTCCGCCGTCACATTATCGTTCTTCGCCGCAAAAAGATCGGCTCCGACGCCCTTTACCCCTGCATACACTGCAAGACACGACACAAGCATAACAACAAATGCAATGATCAGTCGTGCTTTCGATCTCTTTTTCTTACTCATACATACTCCTTATTATAATTATACATCGTTTTCTATTTATATGATACCATTCTTTCCTATATTTTGCAACACTTATTTTCATCAATGCTCACATTAACAAGGGGTAATATTTATTGATTTTGACATATGCCTTCGCTTTGTCAAAACTGCACACCGTTACGGACGTTTCGCAGCGTTCCGAACACCTTTACCGTAAAAAAAACGTGATTATCATTAGAAAAATTGCCGTCAAGCGAAAATTTCTCGAAAAAAAGCTTGACAAAGTCTTTTCATTACATTATAATTATGAATTGTACTAAAATAGCGGGTAGTACGCAATTGACATTTTCGAGCCTTGAAAAATTGTATGTTTTTGTTCATAAGCCACGATTTTACAACGTGTTTTTTGTTGATGTATACGAAATTTCAAGATTCGATATATTGCTTTACCCGTATGCACAAACCTCAGGAATGGATAAATATTTTAGAATAGGAGTTGACTAAAAGCCTATGGTGAATGTACGACCTGTTGAATTAGGTAAAACGACCCGTATGAGCTTCGGCAAGATCGATGAAGTCATCGGTATGCCCAATCTTATCGAGATCCAGAAGCAGTCCTTTGAATGGTTTATGAATGTAGGCCTCAAGGAGGTACTGAAGGATATATCGGGTATCAAGAACCATTCGGGTACATTGATACTTAATTTTACCGATTATTCTATTGACACAAAGAACCTCAAGCGTACCGTGATCCAGTGCAAGGAGCGTGACGCTACATACTCGGCGTCTCTTTTTGTTAAAGCTCAGCTTATCAACAAAGAAAGAACCGACGATGAAGAAAGCGACGGTATGCCGAGAACGGACTCTATCATAGAAAACAACATATACATGGGCGAGCTGCCGCTTATGACTGCAAGCGGTACATTCGTGATCAACGGAGCCGAGCGAGTTATCGTATCTCAGCTTGTCAGAAGCCCGGGCGTATATTACAAGATGGATCATGACAAGACAGGTAAGGAGCTGTTCTCCGCAACAGTTATCCCGAACCGAGGCGCATGGCTTGAATATGAGAACGATATCAACGATGTATTCTATGTCAGAATAGACAAAAACAGGAAGATCCCCGTTACATCATTTATCCGTGCTTTGGGTCTCGGAACAGACGAGGAGATCCTCGCATATTTCGGCGACGACGCAAGAATCAAGGCAACCATTGCCAAGGACGGCTGCAAATCGGTAGAAGAAGGACTCAAGGAAGTATACAAGAAGCTTCGCCCAAGCGAGCCGCCGACAGTAGAGAGCGCTCAGACTCACATCAACAATCTGTTCTTCGATACAAGAAGATACGATATGTCAAGGGTCGGCAGATATAAATACAACAAAAAGCTCGGCATTGCAAGCAGAATCACAGGACAGTATGCAGCTGAAGCTATTGTTGCCATGAGAGACAACAACGAGGTTGCCGCAGGCGAGGTTCTTGTAATGCCCGACGAGCTTATCACAAAGGACAAGGCTCTCAGGATTGAGAACGCAGGCATCGATGTTGTACATGTATACCGTGAAGGAAACCCCGATAAGGTCATCAAGGTCATCTCTAACGGTATGGTCGACCTTTCAAAATTCGTTGATTTTGATATTGCGGAATGCGAGATAGACGAGAAGGTTCGTTTCTCGATACTCTCCGAGATCCTCGACATGGGTCTTACGGGTGACGATCTCAAGGACGAGATCAAAAAGCGCAAAGCAGATCTTGTTCCGAACACGATCACGGTAGTAGATATATTCGCTTCTATCAATTACATGAACAATCTTGCCGAGGGTATCGGCACGACCGACGATATCGACCATCTCGGCAACCGCCGTATCCGCTGCGTCGGCGAGCTGCTCCAGAATCAGTTCAGGATCGGCTTCACAAGACTCGAAAGAGTAGTTCGTGAAAGAATGACTCTCCAGGCTCAGGAGGCACTCTCCCCCACCGCCCTTGTCAACAGCCGCCCCGTGACCGCTGCGATAAAAGAATTCTTCGGTTCATCTCCGCTGTCACAGTTCATGGATCAGAACAACCCGCTCGCAGAGCTTACACATAAAAGACGTCTTTCTGCGCTCGGCCCGGGCGGTCTTTCAAGAGATCGTGCAGGATTCGAGGTTCGTGACGTACACTACAGCCACTACGGCCGTATGTGTCCTATCGAAACACCTGAAGGACCGAACATCGGACTTATCTCATATCTTGCAACATTTGCAAGGATCAATTCTTACGGCTTCATCGAAGCTCCGTTCAGAAAGATAGACAAAGAAACAGGTATCGTCACAGACGAGGTAGTTTACATGACTGCCGACATGGAGGACGAGTTCATCGTGGCACAGGCCAACGAGCCCCTCGACGAAAACCGCCGTTTTGTAAACGCAAAGGTTCACGGACGTTACAGAGATGAGTTCGTTGAGCTTGCGGCTTCACGCTTTGACTATATGGACGTATCACCACGAATGGTAGTATCCGTTGCTACGGCAATGATCCCGTTCCTTGAGAACGACGACGCAAACCGTGCCCTCATGGGTTCAAACATGCAGCGGCAGGCAGTGCCGCTTCTTGTGACAGAAGCTCCTATCGTAGGTACCGGTATGGAATACAAAGCAGGCGTTGACTCGGGTATCTGTCTGCTTGCAGAGGACGACGGTATCGTTACAAGCGTAAGCGCAGACCTTATCACGATCAAGTACGATTCACACGATCCGAACAGCACAGGCAGAACGGTTGAACACGAGGTAACGAAATTCCTGCGTTCAAACCAGGGTACCTGTATAAACCAGATCCCGATCGTTGAAGTAGGACAAAGAGTAAAGAAGGGCGAGGTTATCGCAGACGGTCCTGCAACAAAGAACGGCGAGATCTCACTCGGAAAGAACGCTCTCATCGGCTTCATGACATGGGAGGGCTACAACTACGAGGACGCCGTACTGCTTAACGAAAAGATGGTACGTGACGATTACTACACGTCAATTCATATAGAAGAATACGAAACCGAAGCAAGAGAAACCAAGCTCGGACCCGAAGAGATAACACGAGATATTCCGAACACCGGTGACGATATGCTCCGCAACCTCGACGAAAACGGTATTATCCGAATCGGTGCAGAGGTAAAGACAGGCGATATTCTTGTCGGTAAGGTTACTCCGAAGGGCGAAACAGAGCTTACCGCAGAGGAAAGACTCCTTCGCGCTATCTTCGGTGAGAAGGCAAGAGAAGTAAGAGATACGTCGCTTCGCGTGCCTCACGGCGAATGCGGTACTGTCGTAGACGTAAAGGTATTCACAAGAGAGAACAGCGACGAGCTGTCGCCCGGAGTTACTAAGGTAGTTCGCTGCTATCTTGCTCAGAAGAGAAAGATCAGCGTTGGCGACAAGATGGCAGGCCGTCACGGAAACAAGGGTGTCGTATCGAGAATTCTCCCGCAGGAGGATATGCCCTTCCTGCCCGACGGCACACCGCTCGACATAGTGCTCAACCCCCTTGGCGTACCTTCGCGTATGAACATCGGACAGGTGCTCGAGGTTCACCTCGGCTATGCCGCAAAGGCTCTCGGCTGGAAAATCATGACCAGCGTATTTGACGGCGCTCACGAGCAGGATATTTTTGAGATCTACAAGGATCTTGCCGAAAAAGCAAAGAACAGGGAGCTTCCTCCGCCGGAATCCCCGAAATTTATAGACTTCACGGAGTGCTTCGACAAGAACGGTATCTCTATGGAGTGTAAGACAATGGTGCGTGACGGCAGAACCGGCGACTACTTCGACAACCCCGTTACTGTAGGTTATATGTACTACCTCAAGCTGCACCACCTTGTTGACGATAAGATACACGCACGTTCCACAGGTCCCTACTCACTTGTTACACAGCAGCCGCTCGGCGGTAAGGCTCAGTTCGGCGGACAGAGATTCGGTGAGATGGAAGTATGGGCGCTTGAGGCTTACGGCGCTGCATATACTCTCCAGGAGATCCTCACCGTAAAATCAGACGACGTTGTAGGACGTGTAAAGACATACGAATCCATTGTCAAGGGCGACAATATCCCGACTCCGGGTATTCCCGAATCGTTCAAGGTGCTTATCAAGGAGCTTCAGTCGCTCGCACTCGACGTTAAGGTCCTCGACAACGACGGCAACGAGGTTGACCTCAAGCAGGATCTCGACGAAGAAACGAACCCGAAGGCTGTTGAAAACGGCGGCTATCCGGGCAAGAGCGTGATAACAAGCAACGACATGAACAGCATGACGGTTGAGGACGATCCCACGGGCGCAAATATGTATGATCCCAACGGTATTGTCAACGACAGCTTCAATGATACCGATGAGTTCTTCGGCAGCGATGATCTTGACGAGATGGATAACTACGATTCCGAAACAGACTCACTCTACGATGACGAGGACGATGACTTCGGCGATTATAAATTCGGCGATGACAATAATGATGATTACGATTATTAATAAAGGGAGGAGAAAGAACTATGGGATATAATGCTGTATTCGATTCTGTAAAGATAGGGCTTGCATCTCCTGAGCAGATCAAATCATGGGCTTATGCTGCCGACGGCGAGGTCAAAAAGCCCGAAACCATAAACTACCGTACACTCAAGCCCGAGCGTGACGGCTTGTTCTGCGAAAGAATTTTCGGACCGCAGAAGGACTGGGAATGCTTCTGCGGTAAATATAAAAGAGTAAAATACAAGGGCAAGATATGCGAAAACTGCGGAGTTGAGGTAACACGCTCCAAGGTCAGACGTGAGCGTATGGGTTACATTCAGCTCGCCGCTCCCGTATCTCATATATGGTACGTTAAGGGTATTCCCTCCAGAATCGCCCTTATGCTTGAAATATCGCCCAAGGCGTTGGAGAAGGTTCTCTACTTCTCGTCATACATTGTGCTTGATCCCGGTATGGTTCCGAACCTCAAGGAGGGTCAGGTGCTCACCGAGAAGGAATACAAAGACTTAAAGGAAATGTATGAGGACGATTTCCGTGCAGGCATGGGAGCAGAGGCTATAAAGGAGCTGCTTGAAAAGATCGACCTCGATCAACTCTCCGAGCAGCTGAAGAAGGAGTATGATGACGCCAAAAAGTCGGGCAGTCAAAGACAGAGTACCTCACAGACTCAGAAGACAACACAGACGCAGAAGCAGACCAGAATCAAAAAGCGTCTTGACGTTGTAGAGGCGTTCAGAACCTCTGGCAACCGCCCCGAGTGGATGATCCTCGATGTTATTCCGGTAATTCCCCCCGATATCCGTCCTATGGTACAGCTTGACGGCGGACGCTTCGCCACAAGCGACTTAAACGACCTTTACAGACGTGTGCTCAACAGAAACAATCGTCTGAGAAAGCTCATCGACCTGGACGCTCCCGCTATTATCATAAATAACGAAAAAAGAATGCTCCAGGAGGCTGTTGACGCGCTCATTGACAACGGCAGACGCGGAAGACCCGTCACGGGACCGAATAACAGACCGCTGAAATCACTCTCCGAAATGCTCAAGGGCAAGCAGGGACGTTTCCGTCAGAATCTTCTCGGAAAACGTGTTGACTACTCGGGACGTTCCGTTATCGTTGTAGGACCGGAGCTTAAGATGTATCAGTGCGGCCTTCCGAAGGAAATGGCTCTCGAGCTGTTCAAGCCGTTCGTAATGAAGCGTCTTTGCGAAACACACAAATCACTTAACATAAAGGCTGCAAGAAAGGCAGTCGAGCGTTCAAGCCCCGAGGTATGGGACGCACTCGAAGTCGTTATCAAGGGTCACCCCGTAATGCTCAACCGTGCGCCTACGCTCCACAGACTGGGTATCCAGGCATTTGAGCCTGTCCTTGTAGAAGGCCGTGCGATCAAGCTTCACCCCCTCGTATGTACTGCCTTCAACGCAGACTTCGACGGCGACCAGATGGCTGTTCACGTACCGCTTTCGGCAGAGGCTCAGGCAGAGGCTCGTTTCCTCATGCTTGCATCAAACAACCTGCTCAAACCGTCCGACGGTAAGCCTGTTGCCGTTCCGACACAAGATATGATCCTCGGATCTTATTACCTCACACTCGACAAGGACGGAGAACCCGGCGAGGGCAAGATCTTCAGAGATTTCGACGAAGCAATGATGGCATATCAGACAGGCGTTGTCAGCCTTCACTCAAAGATCAAGGTTCGCCGTGAGATGGAGATAAACGGCGTGATGAAGTCCGGTATCATAGATACCACAGTCGGAAAGATCATCTTCAACAAGCCTATCCCACAGGATCTCGGCTTTGTAGACAGATCTGTCGAGGGCAACGAGCTGAAGCTCGAGGTAGATTTCCTCACAGGCAAGAGCGGCCTCGGAAAAATCATCAGCAAGTGCCTTGAAAAGCACGGCACACAGACAACAAGCGTTGTGCTTGACGCTATCAAGTCACAGGGCTACAAATACTCAACTATCGGTGCTATCACCGTTGCAGTCTGCGACGCTACGATCCCGCCGGAGAAGAAGCAGCTTATCCGTGACGCCGAACATCAGATCGACTCCGTTTATAATATGTACTCTATGGGCTTGATGTCCAACAACGAGCGTTATGCAAGAGTCCTCAAGATCTGGGAAAAGACAACGGATGACGTTACAAACGCACTGAAAGCAAACCTTGACAGATATAATCCGATCTTCATGATGGCTGATTCGGGTGCTCGAGGCAGCATGAACCAGATCAGACAGCTTGCAGGTATGCGAGGACTTATCGCCAATACATCAGGTAAGACGATTGAGATCCCGATCAGAGCTAACTACCGTGAAGGTCTTAACATACTTGAATACTTCATCTCTTCCCGTGGTGCCCGAAAGGGGCTTGCAGATACTGCGCTTCGTACAGCCGACTCGGGATACCTCACAAGACGACTTGTCGATGTATCACAGGAGGTTATCGTATATGAAGAAGACTGTCATACCAAATCGGGTCTTGAAATATACGAGATCATAGATAACATCAACAACTCCGATGAGAATGTCCGTGTTATCGAATCACTTGCAGAGCGTCTTACAGGAAGATATCTGCTTGAGGACTTCACAGACAAGGAAACAGGCGAGGTCATCGTATCGAAGGATACGCTGATGACATCTGCAGAGGCAAAGAAGATCGTTGACACAGGTGTTGAAAAGATATCCATAAGATCGGTTATCGGTTGTCGTGCAAAGCACGGCGTATGCAGCAAGTGCTACGGAGCAAACCTCGCTAACGGTCAGCCCGTTACGGTCGGTGAGGCTGTAGGTATTATCGCAGCACAGTCTATCGGCGAGCCGGGCACACAGCTTACAATGAGAACCTTCCATACCGGCGGTGTTGCGTCGGCAGAAGATATCACACAGGGTCTTCCCCGTGTCGAAGAGCTGTTTGAGGCACGCAAGCCGAAGCGTCTTGCTATCCTCTCCGAGATTGACGGTACAGTCAGCATCGAGGATATAAAGAACAACAAGCACGTTGTTGTTACGAACGAATCCGAATCGAAATCTTACCTTATCCCGTTCGGATCTCACGCTACCGTCAAGGAGGGCGAGATCATCACAAAGGGCAGCCAGGTAACAGAGGGTGCGAAGTGGCCGTCGGATATTCTCAATATTCAGGGCCCCGACGAGGTTCAGAATTACCTTATCGAAGAGGTACAGAAAACTTACCGTCAGCAGGGTGTTAATATCAACGACAAGCACATCGAGGTCATCGTTCGTCAGATGACAAAGAAGGTTCTTATATCTTCATCGGGCGACACAGAGTTCCTCACAGGCGATATTGTTGACAAGAACAAGGTCATCGAGGCTAACGATAAGATCCGTGAAAGACAGGCAAACGGCGAGATAGATCTGCGTGAGGCAGAATATACTCCGAGATTGCTCGGTATAACAAAGGCATCTCTTGAAACAGATTCCTTCCTGTCTGCTGCGTCATTCCAGGAAACTCCAAAGGTACTCACAGACGCCGCTATAAAAGGCAAGGTTGATCCGCTGCTCGGTCTTAAGGAAAACGTTATCATCGGTAAGCTTGTACCTGCAGGTACGGGTATGAACAGATATAACTCTATCGAGATAAAAAGTACGTCTGCTCCGAGTCAGCCGACTAACGAACAGGCAGCCGCTTCCGATAACGCAGAATCCGTAACAGAATAACAAAATAACAGATCAAGGGGCTTGCACATATTGTGTACAGCCCCTTTTACATTATTATTCAGATTTTGTTATTATTTCTTTTTACTATCTCCCTGCACCATATTATCAAACTGTCCTCTCACACCCTGATTCACAACAGACGAGGTCATTTTTGACGAAACGGACGAGGATTTGCTTGATACAGCCATACTTTCCATTGGTGCTGCGGTTGGTTTAGCATCCTGACTGCTTGCGGCTTTGGACGGGTTTGAACTATCCGAATTATCCGAACCGGCAGAATCGTTCTTACTTAACATCTTTCCCGTATGGTCGGTGGTATATTCTCCTTTCGGGAGCAGCTCGGAGATGGGAACTATCTCATACCCAAGCTCTTGTATTGACTCAATAATCGACGGCAGCGCATCGGGCGTATTTTCACCTCCGTTATGCATAAGTACGATAGAGCCGCACCCGATATTATTCTTTATGCGGCTGCACATCTCCTCTTTAGACAGCCCCTTCCAGTCAAGGGAATCAACGTCCCACTGGACACAGTACATACCAAGGCTGTTGACAGTATCAACAACATTGTTATCGTAATCCCCGTACGGCGGTCGGAAAAGAGTGGTTTTCTTCCCTGTCAGCTTTTCTATTTCGTCGCTGCAGGTCTGAATTTCTTCACGCATCTTATCTATGCCTATCTGCGTCATATAAGGGTGTGTGTTGGAGTGATTCCCCACATCATGCCCCGCCTTCGCAATCGCCTTGACGTCGTCGGGATATTTTCTGACCCAATCGCCGACAAGGAAGAACGTCGCTTTGACCTTGTATTTATCAAGCACATTGAGCAGCGTTTGCGTTTGTTCGTTTCCCCATGCTGCGTCAAAGCTTATGCTTACCTTTTTCTCCTCCGTACCGACAGAATATATAGGTATTCTTCTCTCCGACGCACTCGCGGCAACAGCTTTGTCTGTTCCTGCTATACGAAATATTCCCACACACAGCAGGAGTGCGAGAGCCGCTGCGATAACAGTCATTCGCTTTCTTGTTAAAATAAAAACCTTCATTAACGATCCCTCCGTTTAATTGGCGGAGGGGTCAATTAATTATGCGGCGATGTCTGTCGTCACATAATTAAGTTGGGCGGTATTTGCCTGCAGGCGCCCGCCTGCCCTCCGTTTTATTTGTACATCATATGAGAGATTGTCTGTAAATATGCAGAAAAAGACCGCCCGGAATTATTCCGTGCGGTCTTGTAGGTATCAGTTTAATTAGTTGGCAAATACAGTCCCTTTATCCTTGTAGCCTATTGTGAATCTGAGAGTTGCAAGCGAATCCTTCGCATTCACCTTTCCGTCATTGTTTACATCAGATGCCGCGAGCTGTTCGGCTGTGAGATCTTCAAGCCTGATAGAATATCTCATCATTTTCATAGCGTCGTTGGCTGTGATGCGTCCGTTTCCGTCTGCGTCACCGCTGAGTATAGGAAGTCTCCTGAGCTTTGTGTCTTCAGCCAATGCAATGGGCAGAGAACGCTCTGCTTCATGGGAATATTCAGCCAGAACAGAATAACCGTCGGGAGTATTAAGCACTACATAAAAATCCTTATCCTTGTCTGTTTTCAGAATCAGGAACTTACTGTAGACATAAGGCTCATTGATGACTGTGCCGTCATCAGCCTTCGTACAGGCAGCACTTGCCATAAGCTTTGAGTTATCCCATTTCCATTCAATGCTGTTTTCGTCTGCTTCATCATCGGAATACGCTGCCTTAACGTCAAGGCTCTCAAATACTGCCGATTTATTCAGACTTTCGTCATTATAAATCAGGTCGATGCATATCGAACGGTAAACAGTACCGTCTTCAGCCGTTTCTGTGCTGCAATAACCGTACTTGAGTTCGATATCATCTGCCTGTGTCGGAGGATACACCGCAGCCCCTGCAGTTACCGTAACGGATACTGCCATAAATGCAGACAAGAGTAAAGACATTGCCTTTTTCAAAGTAAAAATCCTTTTCATAGCGATTGCCTCCTTAATCAATAAAAACTGTACCTTTATCCTTAAATCCCAATGTAAACCTCAGAATAGTCAAAGCGTCCTTTGAGTTCACCTTGCCGCCTTTGTTTACATCGGCAATTTTAAGCTGTTCTTCCGCAAGCTTGTCGAGCTTTATAGCATATCTCTGTATCTTCAAAGAATCTGCTGCGGGCACTCTGCCGTTGCCGTCAACGTCGCCGATTAGCTGTGGACAGCCTATGCTTTAAAGCGTTAAAGTCACGATATATACTCATTCATTGTAATGATTATAACATACTTACCTAATTTTTTCAATATAGTTGTTACACAAAATATTATTCCATAAAGTAAACAAATTTGACTTTTCGTCACATGGGCAGGCAGGGGATTTCAGAAAAAAATTTAAAATAGGTATTGCAATTCTCCCGTAATAGTGCTATAATTATAAAGCAGTCGATCGACTTCAGTTGGTGTTGATCACGTTGAGGGTACACCTGTTCCCATTCCGAACACAGAAGTTAAGCTCAATGGTGCCGAAGATACTTGGGTGGTGACGCCCCGGGACCGGGAAAATAGGGAGATGCCAACACATCAAGACACCTTCACGGTGTCTTTTTTTATTAAAAATATTATCATCGAAAGGAAGTATAAATATGGCATTACACGTTAATATGAATAACTTTGAAGAAGAGGTATTGAAAAGCTCCGAACCCGTTCTCGTGGATTTTTATGCAGACTGGTGCGGCCCGTGTCAAATGCTCGCCCCTATCATCGAGGATATTTCCGACTCCGATGTCGGAGTAAAGGTGTGCAAGCTGAATGTCGACAACGCAGTACCGCTTGCTATGAAGTACAACGTAAGCTCGATCCCTGCTATTATTATATTCAAAGACGGCAAACCCGCTGCACGTACGGTCGGATATCAGGAGAAGGCAGAGCTAATGCAGCTGATAGAGGGTGTTCTGAATGGCAGTGACAATTAACCCTGACAAAAAAATAGCCGATATGATCAAGGAGGGTCTGAAGCAGAAGGGCGGCTACTGTCCGTGCAGGATCGAAAAGACCGAGGACACGAAGTGCATCTGCAGGGAATTCCGTGAACAGATCGCCGACCCAGACTTTGAAGGGTTCTGTCATTGTCGGCTATATTACAAATCAAAATAACTCATCGGGAGTGATTACAATGAAAACAGGATTAGTTCTTGAAGGCGGCGCAATGAGGGCGACCTACACGATCGGCGTTCTTGATGTGCTGATGGAAAACAAGCTCGCCTTTGACGGCGTTATCGGTGTTTCCGCAGGTGCGATCCACGGCGCAAGCTATGTTTCGGATCAGCCGGGAAGGAACATAAGATATTATAAAAAATATGCGTCCGACAAGCGGTTCATGAGCAAGAGGAATCTCATTTTTACGGGCGATCTGTTCGGCAAGGATTTTTGCTATTACGAATTGCCGTGGAAGCTCGACCCGTTCGACAACGACACGTTCAAAAGCTCTGCCACGGAGTTTTACGCTGTTTGCGCCAATGTCGAAACAGGCGAAAGCGAATACATTAAGCTCAACGATCTCAAGCAGACAGATCAGATGGAATATCTTCGTGCGTCTGCTTCTATGCCGCTCGTGTCAAAAATTGTAGAGGTCGGAGGCAAAAAACTGCTTGACGGCGGTATCACCGACAGCATACCGCTGAAGAAATTTCAGGAGATGGGCTTTGAAAAAAACGTAGTTGTTGCGACACGCACAGACAGCTACGTTAAAACAGAGGAGCAGATCGGCATTGCAAAGCTTGCTTACAAAAAATATCCACGCTTTATAGAGGCGCTCAAAAGACGTCCTGTGATGTATAATAATGAAAAGGCATACATACTCGAGCAGGAAAAAGAGGGGAACATCTTTTTCATCAGACCAACCGCTGAGCTTGGCATTTCACGAACCGATGTAAACCCAGAACACCTTGAGCGAGTATATCAGGTCGGCAGACGTGACGCCAAAGCCGTTCTCGATGATCTCAAAGCATGGCTGGAGGGATAAAATGGAAAGGACAGTTCTTCTGTATAATTTTGGCGGCAAGCGTCTTCAGGCAGTGAGAAAAGCCCTCTCTCCGCTCGGCTGCAGGGTCATGCCCGTTCCCGAGAAGGATTTCGGCATGACTATAGGCTCTGTATTGGGGATTCATGATATAATCTCCGACAATAAACCGCAGGAAACGCCGACATTCAAGGACGAAATGCTCGTTATGTACGGATTTCAGGGTGAAATGATAGACGTGCTTCTCGCCGCTCTCCGAATGGGCGGAGTCGGGAAAATTCCTCTGAAAGCGGTTGTCACACAAAACAACATAAACTGGAGCAGTACAGAACTGTATAGAGAAATAAAAGCCGAGCATGAATATATGAACAGATAAGAACAGGCTGACGCAAATTAATCCGAGCAGCTCTGTGTAAAAAAAAGAAACGACCGAAGGACAGCTTTTCGGTCGTTTTATTATAGTATCAGTAAAAGGTAAAAGCATAAATCATATTATATTCTTATGACAATTCGTATAAATGCAGTTATCTGTCACTGCTATGTCCGTGCATCTACACAATGATTCCCGACAGAAGCATCATCACGGGGATCGTTATTATCGAAGAAAATGTTCCGAGCAGCACAAGATTGGACGACATCTCCTGCCCCTGCCCGAGCATTTCGGAGAAATTGAGCACAACGCTTGCCACAGGACAGCAGCATATGATATAGAACGTGAGCTTCATATTCACGTCTATCGGCAGGAACAAAACGAGCAGCATTCCGGCTATCGGCATGGCTGCCTGCTTCAGGAACAGGACAAGATAATTCAGCTTTCTTGTCACAATAGGCTTGAGCGACACTGCCCCCAGCCGCATACCCATGATAAGCATACACATCGGCGTTGTCATTCTCGCCAAAAGGAACACCGCCGACCCGAACTTAGTATCTCCGATATATATTCCCTTGAAAAACAGCGGCAAAGCCGCGCACAGGGCAAGCACGGACGGATTGAGCAGGAAATTCTTTATTTTTATGTACTTCATGTCGTTCGTTATTATCGCAGACGCAACTGTCCAGCCGATAAGGTTCATTGTTATGCTGTATACTCCCGAGAAAACGACAGCCTGCGGATAGTCGGGCAGCAAAGCCTCCAGCAGCGGCACGCCCATGAAGGCGCAGTTTCCCATTACACCCGCTATCGTGACTATGCGGTACTTGACATCGTCATACTTCTTGCGGAATATGAGATAATATGCTCCGATAAGCACACACTGTATAAACATAGCCAGCGCAAAGAACAGCAGCATCTCCCCGAACAGCTCTTTTGTGTAGGTGACCTTCTGAAACGAATATACCACCAGACACGACTGGCACACATACATCAGCACAGTCGCAAAGGCAGATATGCTCGACGGTGAAACCTTTTTCGCTTTGACCAAAGCAAAGCCCGGCAGGGCATACATGAGCATAACTCCTACCGTCATGGCAGTTACGGTTATTTCCATTTTTTTCATTCCTTTTCTTTTCGTACTTCCCTATTATAATACATATCCGACAAATTTACAAGCAAAAAATAAAAGCGGCCTACTCGCCGCTCTTATTTTTAGGGGAATCGTATTTTAGAAAGAGGTCATATAATCATAATTCCTTTTACGATGTAAGCAATCATTCATCGTAAGTGTGTATCGTTCGGATTAGCAATCATTACCGAACAATTCGTAGACAGTGTTAGCAATCATTCACTGTACATATAGAATACACTATCCGAAAATTTTTTTCAAGTGGTTTTGTCTATTCTGTACCAAACAATGTCTATTTGGTGCAGAAAACACCTTATTTCACAAAACAAACACATTGACCCGTATTTCAGGGAATTTTTACCACTTAGCATAGAAAATCAGCGGTAATTATTGCTGCAAATCACCACTTGTAGTAATTCACAATAAAGTTTGACTATCGACACAAATAGTGTGCAAATGTTCTATGCCGACCGCTTTAGCTTCTCTGAAGTTTAGAGTTAATATAATGTTCACAAATATTCTATTGACAAATTCTGTAATTTATTATATAACTATTTTAGCACTCAAAGGCAGCGAGTGCTAAATCTAACAATAACGAGGTAATATATATGGCAAAGACAGAATTCAAATCGGAGTCCAAAAGACTTCTTGACTTAATGATCAACTCAATTTACACGCACAAGGAGATATTTTTAAGAGAGATCATCTCGAATGCGAGCGACGCTATTGACAAACTCTATTACATCTCCCTTACTGACACAAATGTCGGACTCAACAAAGACGATTTCAAGATCCGCATTGATCTTGACAAGGAAAGCCGCACCATCACGATCACCGACAACGGAATCGGAATGGACGCAGACGATCTCGACAACAACCTGGGAACTATCGCAAACAGCGGTTCGTTCAAATTTAAGCAGGAGAACGACAAGGCAGAAGACGTAGATATAATCGGACAGTTCGGCGTAGGCTTCTATTCGGCATTCATGGTATCGGACGAGATCACTGTCCGTTCAAAGAAATACGGCTGCGACAAAGCCTATCAGTGGGTAAGCTCGGGCGCAGACGGATATGAGATCACCGAGATCGACAAGGACGATGTGGGAACACAGATAATCCTGAAGATCAAGGAAGACACCGAAAACGAGAAATACTCCGAGTTTCTGGAGAAGTACAAGATCTCGGCTCTTGTATCGAAATACTCCGACTATATCCGATATCCTATTATAATGGAAATGGAGCACAGAAAGCTTCGTGAGGACTCCGACCCGGACGCCCCCGAATACGACGAGGTGAAAGAGGACGAGGTACTCAATTCAATGGTACCCATCTGGCAAAGAAACAAGAAGGACGTTACCGATGAGGAGTACAACGAATTCTACAAGCAGAAGTTCTTTGATTTTGAGCCGCCTGCAAGGGTATTCGCAAACTCGGTAGAGGGACTGATAGCTTCATTCAAATCGCTGCTTTTCATTCCGTCAAAGGTACCGTTCAACTACTACACAAAGGAGTACAAGAAGGGTTTGCAGCTTTACAGCAGCGGCGTACTCATTATGGATAACTGCTCCGACCTTATCCCCGAGCATTTTGCATTCGTAAAGGGTGTAGTTGACTCGCAGGATCTCTCGCTGAATATTTCAAGAGAAATGCTCCAGCATGACAGACAGCTCAAAAGCATAGCGTCTACGCTTGAAAAGAAGATCAAAAACGAGCTTTCATCATGGCTAAAGAATGACCGTGAGGGCTATGAGAAATTCTACGCAAACTTCGGCAAGCAGCTTAAATACGGTCTTGTGGGCGATTACGGCGCACATCAGGACGTTGTAAAGGATATTGTTCTGTTCTACTCTTCAACCGAGAAGAAGCTTGTAACACTGAAGGAATATACTGAACGTATGCCCGAGGATCAAAAGGAGATCTACTTTGCAACAGGCGACAGCATAGACGCTATCGACAAGCTTCCCCAGACCGAATATTTCCGTGACAAAGGCAGAGAGATCCTCTACTGCGCCGAGGAAATAGACGAGTTTGCGTTCCAGAGTATGTCAAGCTACAACGACAAGCAGTTCAAGAACATCGTGAACGAGGACGTCGAAGAAGAGAACAAGGACGACAATAAGGACGAGAACAAAAACGATGACACGCTGAAGTTCATCAAGGACGTTCTCGGCGACAAGGTCAACGAAGTTGTGTTCTCAAAGAAGCTCAAGAGTCACCCCGTATGCCTGACCGCAAAGGGCGGCGTATCGTTTGAGATGGAAAAGTATATGTCGCTTGCACAGCCCGAGGCTATGGTCAAGGCACAGAGAGTTCTTGAAATAAATGCGGCTCACCCTGCTGTAAACGCACTTATCGCAAACATTACGGCAGACAAGGACAAGGCAGAAAAGTACGCAAAGCTGCTCTATAATCAGGCAGTTATCATCGCAGGACTGACAGTTGAAGACCCGTCGGAGTATGCAGACCTTGTTTGCAGCCTGATGAACTAAGAAGCAAGTCAATCAGGAATGAGGAGCTTTTGACAATGTGCAATGTGCAATTATTGTAAGGAATCAGGCTGTGTTCTGTCATTATAACTTAAAACTGAAAACTTAAGACTTAAAACTTAAAAATGGTGAGGAATTATGGTTTGTTCTGTCATTTGTGCAAATTATTAGTTCAAAGTTTGACGCGTGCTTTGAGTGAGACTCACAATAAACTACGAATGCGTAATGTCAGAGGATACTGTCCGCCGTCCCGTTAGAGAATTGGAGGGGGCAGGGGGTGAATGGGCTGAGTCAATCAGGAATGAGGGACTTTTGACAATGTGCAATGTGCAATTATTGTAAGGAATCAGGCTGTGTTCTGTCATTTCTGCAAGTCTATAGTTATTAGCTCAAACAAAGAATTGACACTCGCAAACTTAATATAGTATAATTAATACGGCGGTTTAATTATCGCCGTATTTCCTTATCTGCAATGCTTTTCGGAGGTGCTTTACTTATGGACTATGTTAATTTCTATAACAAAATAAGCTCGCCGTTTGTCAAAAGCAAACCGCTGATGCTTATTCTTAAATTCATATACAAGATACTCCCGATAATTGTATTTATAAGCTATCCCGTGCTGTTGGGTTTTCTTATCTATACTCACGATCCTAAGCTGTTCAGGTGTATCACAGTGCCGCTCGGAGTGTTTTTATCGCTTACAGTGTTCAGGGCTTTGGTCAACGCACAGCGGCCTTACGAAAAACACGGTACAAAGCCTCTGTTTTCAAAGGAAACAAAGGGGAAATCCTTCCCTTCACGTCACACAGCAAGCGCTGCCGTTATCGCTATGGCTATGGTGTATGTAAATCCCGTAATAGGTGCTGTGTATCTTGCGTTTGCGTTTCTCATAGCGGTATCGAGAGTCGTTGGCGGAGTTCACTTTCCGAAGGACGCTGCCGTCGGATTTTTATATGCTGTCATATTGGGCGGTATATTCCTGTATTTGCTTTGATATAATGCACAAAACTATGTAACAAAATTCATTAGAAATTGTTAATGCAATAAACCCGAAAAAATTGTATAATAGTATTGTAAATAGGGAGTTTTGCGTAATGGAAAAATGAGTTATGAATGACAGAATATAGCTTAACTCCACTCTACAAACTCCGCACATTTATATAAAAAGGAGGCTACTTATGTTCAAAAAACTTTTAAGCTCCGCTCTTTGTATCGCTATGCTTGCAGCAGCCGTACCCACAATGGCAACAAACGCAACTGCAGACGAAACAAAGGATTACGGGCTTGCAGAAAAAACATCACAGGGTGTGATACTCCACTGCTTTGACTGGTCATACAACACCATCAAGGAGCATCTTCCCGAGATCGCCGAGGCAGGCTACACGACCGTTCAGACCTCTCCCGTTCAGACACCGAAGGATTTCGGCGGCTCTATGGATACCGCAGGTCAATGGTGGAAACTCTATCAGCCGCTCAGCTTCTCTATAGCAGAAAGCTCATGGCTCGGCAACAAGCAGGAGCTTTGCGATCTTTGTGCAGAAGCTGAAAAGTACGGTATCAAGGTTATCTGCGACATCGTATCAAACCACATGGCAAACGACAACGAGGGTAACCCCCTCACCTACTACCCCGATATCGAGAAGTATGAGCCTGATATTTATGCAGATACGGCTAAATACTTCCATCAGCAAAGAAGAGGCGTTGACGACAGCAAGATCGAATATATCGTAACAGGTCACCTGGACGGACTGCCCGACCTCAACACCGGTGAGGATTATGTTCAGCAGCGTGTTATCAGTCTGCTCAAGGAATGTATTGACTGCGGTGTTGACGGATTCCGTTTTGACGCCGCAAAGCACATCGAAACTCCCGGTGACGGCGAGTTTGCGTCAGATTACTGGCCGAACGTTATCGGCGCCGCTGAGGACTATGCAGAGCAAAAGGGCGTTGATTTATTCTGCTACGGCGAGATACTCAACACTCCGGGTACGGGCAGAGATATCAAGGATTATACAAAATACCTCAATATCACCGATAATGTAACGGGCGACTCTACTCTTGTCAACGTTATAAAGAAAAACCCCGAAAGGATCATAACGGCACAGCAGTATAAGTATGATGATGATCATGCCAATTATGTCCTTTGGGCAGAATCACACGATACCTACATGGGCAAGTCGGGTTCTGCGGGACTCTCCAACACTGCCGATGTTTCCAACGAAGACATAGCAAAGGCTTGGGCTATCGTTGCGGCAAGAAGCGACTCACAGGCACTCTACCTTGCGCGTCCCGGTCTGCTCATGGGCGAAGCAGGCGACAGCGGCTGGAAGAGCAGCGTAGTCAGCGAGATAAATAAGTTCCACAACAAGTTCATCGGCGTTACGGATAATATATATTATGACGGTAATGTTGTTGCGGTACAAAGAGGTGAAACGGGTATCGTGCTTGTAAACCTCGGCGACAGCACAGATGTTAAGGTCACCACTCAGGGCATGAAGGACGGCGACTATATCGATGCTGTAACAGGCGGAAAGTTCACTGTAGCAAACGGCACTATCAGCGGTACGGTAGGTTCAGGCGGAATTGCAGTCGTATACGAAGGAGCCGAAACTACCCCGAGAGTGATTTTCTCCGAAGAGGGAAAGAGCTTCAAGACTGATACTCTCACCGTTACTCTTACTCTTGAAAATGCTTCAAGCGGTACATACAAGATAAACGGCGGCGAAGAGAAATCATTCACAGACAAAACAGACGTGACCATCGGCGAGGGTGTTGATGTCGGCAGCGTTATCGAGCTTACCGTCACCGCAACAGACGGTACCAAGACGACCTCTGCCACACAGAATTACACTAAGGAACAGGGCAACAATTCCGGCGTATTCGTATACTTCGACAACAGCAAAAAGAACTGGAAGAACGTTATGGTTTATGCGTTCTACGAAAAGGTTGACGCAAGCGGCAACAAGGAGCTTATCGCAAGCAACGGCAACTGGCCGGGCGTTCCGATAGATTTTGACAGCAGCAAGAACCTCTACTTCTACGAGCTGCCGCAGGATCTTAAAGTAAACGAAGCTGTAATTATCTTTAATGACGGCAACGGCACACAGTCGAAGGATCTTCCGCTGACAAGCGACTCTATGATCCTGGTGGGCAACAAGTGGTCTGATTACAACCCAAACGGAACTACTCTCAAATACGGCGACGTAGATCAGGACGGCAAGGTTTCGGCTAAGGATTCGCTCATCACACTCAGATACACGATCAACCTGGTTAAATTCACAGACGAACAGCTTGCCGCAGCAGACGTAGATCAGGACGGCAAGGTTTCGGCTAAGGACTCTATGGCTATTCAGAGATATACCATCAACGCAGGCAAGAACGAATACATCGGCAAGGAATTCACCTTCGGCGGCGGTGACGGCGGCGAGAAGACAAGTGACACCGATAAGGACACAGACACGGAAAAGGACATACCGAAATCGGGCAACATCTTCTATGCAGTAAACACTGCAGGCTGGATATTCCATGACGGCTGCAAGCTCTGGCTGATGAACAACGACACAAACGAGGCTGTCGAGATGACCAAGGGCGATGATACGGACGATGCTGCGTACGCTTATGTTGACCTTCCGACAGGCTGGAAGAACATCTCTCTCCACAGAACGCAGTGGAACATGACGGTCGAGGAATCCGCAAGCGATCCTGCGTATAAGAAATGGGACTGCGGCGAGATCACAGACGGCATGAATGCGTACAAGATCTCTGACGGCAGATGCAAGTTCATGACATACGAGCCGGCATAATTACAGCCTGAATAATAAAGGCGCAAGCACAGTGTAGCACAGTATTCAAATATACTGTGCTTTGTGAATTTGGAGCATTCTTCAGAAATTTATGATTTGAATTGGAGGTTACTATTTTGGATATTCAGTACTTATTATTCCTTCAGGAAATCAGAGAAGCAACGGGCGGCATTTTTGATGAGTTTTTTAACGCCATTTCAAAGTTTGCTGTTGACATTCTGCCGTTCCTGCCATACATTATTTTTTGGTGCGTCGATAAGAAATGGGGTTACCGCTTCATTACAACAACATGGCTCGGAGAGCTGTTAAACGGCATTATCAAGCTAACTGTGTGCGCTTATCGCCCGTGGATTCGTTCGGCTAAAATAGAGCCTGCAGGCGATTCCAAAACCGCCGCAACAGGCTACTCCTTCCCAAGCGGTCACACCCTTGCAGCAACAATGCAGTACGGCAACACCGCCGTGTGGCAATGGAACAAAAGACGCTGGCTTTCCATCGTGTGCATAGTGCTTATCGTGCTGACAGGCTTTTCGAGGAACTTTCTCGGCGTACACACACCGCAGGATGTACTGGTAGGATGGACAGAAGGCATTCTGCTTATCTTCGTTGTCGGATTCGTGCAGAATAAGCTCGAAGGAAAAGAAAAGGTAAAAGATGTTTTAACACTTGTTGGAGTGATCGCTGTTATCGGAACGATCATCTACATTACCTTCAAGCCTTATCCCATGGACTATGTTGACGGAAAGCTCCTCGTTGATCCGCAGAAAATGATGAACGACTGCTTCAAAGCCTGCGGTGCATTTCTCGGCTTCTTAATCGGCAGCTATCTTGAAAGGCACTATATTCATTTTGAAATTCCCGAGCTTTCGTCAAAGCTGCCAATCCTTGCATGCGTTGGTTTTGCACTGATGTTTGCATGGAAAGAGCTGTTCGCTCCTGCAACAATAGTTCCGCTTTTGGGCGGTCACTGGGGTAATTTCGTGGCAAGATGTATAATGGTATTCTTTGCTGTAACTGTCTGGCCTCTCGTCATCAAAAAGTCTTGCGCAGGAAAAGAATAAAATTACCGACAAATGATAATATATTATTTGTTCGTAATACCGTTCAGCTTTCCTGATACATATAAATTCAAGCATTAAGGGGACTTTATGAAAAGTCCCCTTTGTTTTGTGATATTATTCAGATGATCCGATCAAAGATCGTTTCTCATGATTATTTCAGATATGTGCCTGTTCCGCCGATCTGTCCTTTTACGGTATTGCTCGGCGTATCGAGAACGTAGATTCTCGCATTGCCCTGACCGATAGAATCAGTCTTGAGAGTATTGTTTGTAACCTCGACCTTCTCGCCTGTTACAGCTTCATAATATGTGCCGTTGAGTACGTTGCTGAACGTTGCCCCGCCCGATACCGTGATCAGCGCATAGCTGTCGATATCGCCATCGGTGTAACGGCGTTTGTATGCAAACTTACCTGTGCAGCCCGATGTTGAATACTGTCCCTTCTGGAGGGCAGGAACTGCGCGTCTGATCATGTTGAGTTTCTGCAGGTGCTTAGCAAGAGGCTTCTCAAGTGTATCTGCAGCTGCTCCGCTCGCTGTGTATTCACCGAAGTCGGTAGCCGTAACGTCGCCTTCAATATAGTCGCCGAAATATGCGCGGCCTGTTTCTTCAAGAGGCAGCTTGCCTTCGCCGCCGTCAATAACTACGCCCTTCTTGAACTCGGCTTCGCTTCCGTAATAGATACAAGGTATTCCTCTGAAAGTAAACATTAGGCTGAGATTCTCTGCCCATGCTGCCGTACCGCCGCCGAAACGAACCTTGTCATTCGGCTGAGGACCGTAGTCGTGTGAATCAACATAAACTACATTCCATGTGGAATCGTTGAAGTACGGGTCTTCTTCCTTTGCAAGATTGAACGCGCTGTTTGCGTCACTGAAATTATAGTGTACGGTAAAGTCGATAGCTCCCATTCCCGAGAACTGACTGTAATCAGGAGTATGGTACTCGTTGCCCTCAAGCAGGGCATTCTTAGACTTTGGCTGCTTGCTGAAATTCTTGTCATTGTCTGCCCAGTGCTGCAGCGTCAGATCCATGTTTGCATTGATACTATCTCTGTCCGTGTCAAAGCTCCACTGATCAAGCAGTGTATTGTCCTGCTCTTTCCATGTGTAGAACTGTACCGACTCCGAAGCGTGCTCTCTGTACCAAATCTGACCGTATCTTGTGCAAACCTCGCCGAACATATAGAAGTTGTCGGCTTTGCTCATCAGCTGCGGCAGGAACATCGCATTAAGCGTTAATCTCGACATATGCCTTACCGTATCGACACGGAATGCGTCAACGCCCATATCAATATAATTGCCGTAAATGTCAACCAGCTTCTCCGCAACGGCGGGGTTCTCCGTGTTCAGGTCAACGCAGTCGCTTGCGATCTGGGCGTATTTACAGGTCCAATCGTCCCAGTTAAGGCTTCTCCAGTGACCGTTATGGTAATAGTTATCAACATTATATTTATCGCTTGTGGAAACCTTGCCCGTGTCGCCGATGTCATCAAGCGGACTCTTTGTAGCATTGTTGGTCGTTACTCCCGTATCCTTCATAACGTTCAGACGCTGGTCATACTGCGTCTGTGGCTTCTGCGACCAATAATCCTCTGCGGTCTTAAGTCCGTATGTGTCCAGAAGCAGATCTGTCGGTATCATACATTTCTCTATGTCGCCCAGATCGGAGATCTGATCATACTCCTTTGTAAAGAGATGACAGAACGTAGCTTCGCCGAAGTTACCCGTATGGTTCCATACAACGTCCTGAATGATCTTCATATCTCTGTCATGACAAGCGTCGATAAGATCCTGATATGTTGCGCCGCTGCTCTCGTATCTCGGGTCAACCTTTGAAAAGTCCATAGCGTGGTAGCCGTGATAGTCATAGCCGCTGCCATTCTCTACAACAGGAGTTACCCATACTGCACTGAAGCCCAGCGCCTTGATATAATCGAGCTTCTCAATAAGTCCCTGAAAATCGCCTCTCCATGCAGGGTCAGTGTCGGGGTTATTGTAATTCTTATCCTCCCAGCAGTGTACGTTATTGTCGGGGTCACCGTCGTAGAATCTTGTCGTTACAACAAAGTAGATCGAATCCTCTCGGAGATCGCCTCTCTCATAAGGGTTCACATATTTATGGATAGGGTCTTTGTCAAACCATTGCTTCTTGTAGTACCAGTATTCGCCTGCCCTTGTCCTCGTCAGCTCGGGAGATCTGCTGTCGCCCACGATAAACTGCATATTTACTTTTGTAAGATTATCGAATGTGAATTTATACCAGTCCTTGCCCATATCGCCGTCTTTTTCCATAGCTTCACCGGGATAATCGGTTTCGATATTCTTTGGCAGACTGTTCCAGTAGTAAACAGTCGGAGCGCCCTCCTCACAATAATAGTGGACAGTTATCCCCTGCGCCTTATCATCGGCTGCGCTTGTTGTGATGACAGCAGCAGAAGCCATTATAATAATGCCTAACACTACTGCTATTATTCTCTTAATTGTCATTTATGCCGTCACTCCTTTTTTTAATCGCATACGGCAGTACAGTCCGATCACGAAACCGTCCCATACTGCCGTTAATTGTTGATAAGATAGGTGTTATTTCAGATTTTCGATACCCGAAGCTGCTCTCTGAACCATTGAAGCGTCTTTCAGAGTAATAACTCCGTCATGGTTTACATCGCCTCTTGAGAACTGATCGTTTGTCAGCTTGATCTTGCCCAGGGCAGCACTCTGAAGAATGTATGCGTCCTTAAGCTCAACCTTGCCCGACTTATCTACGTCACCCAGAATATCAGTATCAACCTCGGTAGCGGTATCACTTGACGTTGATGTTGTGTCGGTCGATGAATCGGTTGAAGTAGAGGTTGTATCCGTAGATGTATCTCCAGCAGAAGATGTTGTGTCAGTAGACGAATCAGTTGCTGAAGATGTTGTATCTGTTGCTGAATCGGTTGCCGTGGTTGTATCCGAAGCGGTATCGATCACCGTAGATGTATCAGTGGACGTATCCGAAGAACCTGTATCGCTTGTCGGATTATCGGTTGCCTTGTATGTATACGAAGCGTCAACTGTTCTGTTGTTTACAGAGTTGCTCTGAACGAACATCTTTACCGTATACTCACCGTCATTGGCTGCATTGAATGTAACCTTATTGCTTGTTGTATAGTAAGGTGTGTTGACAAGATTACCGCTTGCGTCATAAACCTCTGCCTTATAGAACAGGATATTGTTGCCTGTCTTGCCGCCTGCACCGTTGATGGTAACGGTAGTCGAGCCGCCCTTCTTGATCTCTGCGCCGTTTGCCGGAGAAGCATTGAGGAATATAGGATCTTCTGCATTTGAAGCGTCCTTGATGACGTACTCAACCTTGCGGCTGTTTGTTTCGCCCGAGCTGTCCTTCACCTCGAAGAGAACGGTATAAGTACCCTCTGCTTTGGGGTTCCAGATAACGGACTTCTTTGATGAGAAATCAGATAATGTTTCGCTTGCAGCGCCGCTTATCGAGATCTTATACTGAAGATCGCCGCTGCCGCCTTCTGCGTCCATTGAAAGAGTGATAGACGCTCCGATATACTGCGGCGACTCGGGATTGCCGCTGTAGGAGGTGATCTTAATGCTGCTTGTGTCATACATAGACCAGCTGCCGGAGTCTACATCATATAAGTTGCCCGTGATGTTCTTAACGTCACCGGTGAGCTTGCTGTCATCTCCGCCGCCGTTGTCTTTATTGACGATAATACCCGTAAGCTCGCCGACATCATAGGGCAGCTCAAGAGAAAAGACATTGTCCCCCTCCGATGTCATAGCCTTACCGGGCCAGTCGGGATTGCTGCTGCCGCCGTCAACCCAGTAGTACAGCACGGGCGCAGTCGTCTTTGTCGTCTTTACATAGATCGTCTTGCCGAGTGTGTCGGCAGATGCGCTTATACCGCCGATGACCGTAAACATCATTGCAAGCACAAGCATAACTGCAAGGACTCTTCCTGCGGTCGATAGTTTTTTCTTAGCCATTAAGCATTTCCTCCTTTAATGCATAGTTGCATATTCTTATTAAATTATATTAAAATAAAGGCTCGATTTAGTTCTATTATAGAATTATAATCCTAAATCGACCTCCAAACTTTTCCGGATTTCTTTGTGCATATTGACAAGCGTTTTTTGTTCATTGTATATGAGAAAAGCTCAACGATAATGTTAACACGGCTATCTGTTCTTTTTAAGTTCGTTTTATGATAAATATGTGATTTTTGACTAATCTATACAATTTTTTTCGATTGCTATAACAGAATTTGGATCGAAGAAAATATTACGCTAAACACTTCCACTTTATCGGCAATCCAATATTTCCGTCAGATCCGTGAATTTTTCTGCCTTCACCGAAGCATTCTCAACCTCGCCGAAGCCGTACGCCGCAAGGATAAAATCTACGCCCGCCTCGTTCGCCGATATGAAATCAAGAGCCGTGTCACCTATATATACCGGGAATTTTAACCCTTCACGCTCGGTAACAAGTCTGATGTTCTCGCCCTTTGACAGACCTGTTCTGCCTGCGCACTCATAGCCGTCAAAATACTTTTCAAGTCCGTGGGCCTTGAAAAAGCCTTGTATATAGCTGTCCTGACAGTTCGATACTATGTAAAGCCTATAGCTCTCTTTGAGCTGTCTGAGCGTCTGCTCTACCCCGTCATACAAAATTCCCCCGTGATCTCCGAGAAACTCCTCCTCGTGCAGCCTGCAGTACTCCTGTATCTGATGCCGCTGTTCATCAGTCGAGGTCGGTATTACCTTATCGAATATCTGCCCGATCCGAAGTCCCATACAGCGGCTTAGCTCATCATAGGACATAGTAGGTTCGATCCCTGCCGAGATCAAAGCCTTGTTCCACAGCTTAACGACCGATCCCACGGAATCCCACAATGTACCGTCCAGATCAAATATTATCGAATCATACTTCTGCATTTTCTAACAATCTCCTTAGCGTCTTTATGAATTTTTCGTCCCGGTCTTCTCTGCGTTTCGGCGGACCCTTCAGCCTTCCGCCTGCGCGTCTTATCTTCTTGCCAATTGCTCTTTGTTCCAGCAATCCGCCTATATTCTCATCGGAATATATTCTGCCGTCCTGATTTATTACGCTCGCTTTCTTCGCAAGACACATTGCCGCAAGCCCGTAATCCTGCGTTACCGCTATATCGCCGGGCATGATATGGTTCACTATATAGAAATCCGCAGAATCCGCCCCCTGCGACACCACAACTGTCTGAGCAGTGCCGATGTCAAAAAAATGCGCACTGTCGCAGACTATCATGCACTGCACGTTATACTCTGCTGCGAGCTTTGCCGCAGCTCTTACCACAGGACAGCCGTCTGCGTCTATAATCAGCTTATTTAAATTCTTTGCAAACATTTTTCCCTCACTCAAAAAAAAAATACAGGCAACACACATTTTAACTGCGGCTGCCTGTATGCAGACATTTTGTTGTTTAGCTTGGATCTCTCTCGATAACCTCGTAAACTCGACCCTTCTGTGTAAGTACCTCGTACTTCTCGTTGAATTCGTCCATATCCGTGCCCTCTGCAACAATAACCTTGTACTTGTATGTACTCTCTTTCGTTACAGACGGAGCAAATCCCGTAAAGATAACAGCGCTGATAAAGAAGAATGTTACCGCAAATATAAATGCAAACATCTCAAATCTCTTGTCTGCGGGATCCGGTGAATTTGCCTTGATAATTCCCAAAATGCTTACTGCTGTAGCTATTATCGTGAAAAATACGAATAGGATAATCGGAATAGGTCTCGCCTCGTCGTCTACAATAATTTTTGTAGTTTCTGTCCTACTTACAATTTTTACTCCACGCATAATTAATCCCACCCAAATTAAAATTTGTCTGTTACATATATTCTACTATATTCTTTGTAAAATTCCAATAGTTTTTTGAAAAAAATTTTAAAAAATTTAAAATTTTATATAGCGTATTGTGTTTTTATTCTAATTACGAATGATTTTTCTTAGCGATTCTTAATTTCTCAACAAGAAATCAATAATGAATTTATTTCACATTTTAGTTATTTATTCCCATATACTATTCTGCGCTTAATTCTGCGTTTCACCGTTATCTGCCATCAACACTATTTTCACCTCAAAGAACTCTGACTTAGTGCTTGACATAGGCTGTCTTGCGCACGACAGCGTGATCTCATCTCCGGGCTGATACTTTCCGAGTTCGGAGAACAGTGCTGACATACCGTCGATCTTCTCTCCGTTCACGGCAGTAATGATATCATCCACCTGAAGCTTCGTATTGAGCAAAGGACTGTCATCGGTGATACCCACTACCCGGACTCCGCTCGGCGAGCCTGCGGGAGCTGTGAGCGACGACACCGTCACACCCGAGATACCGATCCTCACACGACCGGAAACGTAGCCCTGCTTCATAATATCCCTGACTATCGACAGAACCGTGTTTGTCGGGATCGCAAAGCCCATACCCTCATAATCGCTGTTGGCGATCTTGATCGTGTTTATACCCATGACCTGACCTGCACTGTTGAGCAGAGGTCCGCCCGAGTTTCCGGGGTTGATCGCTGCATCTGTCTGAATATACGGCACAAGCGCATTCGACTTGACCGTCCTGTTGAGAGCGGATACGCAGCCTCTTGTGAGAGAGTTGGAATATTTCATGCCGCCCGGGCTGCCCACTGCGATAGCGTCCTGACCGACCTCGATCTGATCGGAGTTGACGAACTCAGCAGGGGTCAGACCCTTTTCGTCTATTTTCAGCACGGCAAGATCGGTTCTCACATCGATACCCACGATCTTTGCAATATATGATTTGCCGTTATTGAGAATAACTTCTGTCAGCGTGTTTCTCGAATCGTTTACAACATGGGAATTTGTTGCGATATATCCGTCCTCTGTGAGGATTATTCCCGAGCCTGAACCTGTTTTGTCGTCCTCGTCGCCGATACTGCTGTTATAGGTCACAACGTTCACGACCGAATTTTCGACCTTTCTGAACGCTGTCCGAGCCGAGTAATTCGCCGAATCTATGTCGGAAGGCTGATCCTTTGCTTTGATTCTGTCAACATCGCTTGTAAGCAGACCGTCTTCGGAGGGAGCAGCCTTGATCTCTGATACCGTATCAGTATCTGAAGGCTGCACATCTTCGCTGTCATCGGGTTGGCTGTCTGTGTCGGGATCTATCTTTCCGAACGGAAGCTCGGAATCGAAATCATACGGAATATCAAAGTCATAGGGATCATCGAAATCAAACAAATTGTCGCTGTCCAGGAATCTGTCGAGATCGCCGCCGAATATTCCGTTTTCTCTGTACGCCCTGGCGCACTCGAATACAAACATACCTACAAATATTATGCATAATCCTATTATCACGGCAAGGTACGCTTTGAGTCCTCCCGAAAGGCCCTGCTTCGGCGGAGTCATTCCGTTTGTGTAGTCGTTTACCGATACACCACCCGTATATGGGTTTGACACCGCCCTGTTCATAGCGGCGGCATTCGTTTGCGGAATATCTGCAGCGGGTTTATCTATATTTACCCTCGGGATATTCTGCATATTCGGCATATTCTGCGCATTCTGTGCATTCGTCACACCGCCCATATCCGATATATCCGACCGAGCCTGCTCTTCTGTCCCTTCCGCTTCGGTGCGGACTGCCTGAACTGTATGCACTTCCGGAACAGACTGAACCGACCTGATACTTTCGTTTCTGTCATAGGGTGATGAAGGCGAATCGGTGCTGCCCATTTCGCTTAGCTGCTCGACCTTTCGAGTCAGCTGCGTCTGCCTGTTGTCAAGCGAAACGGGATCCATATTACTGTTATACTCCTCGTTCATTATTTTCCCTCCTGTCATTAGTTGTTTTTATTATCCTTATCTCTTGCGGCACGTTTCTGCAAGGCTTCCTTCTTCTTCGGCAAACGTATCACAAATCTTGTGTACTCTCCCTCAACGCTGTCCGCTTTTATCTCTCCGCCGTGCAGACGGACAATAGTCTTGACAATATATAGTCCGAGTCCCATACCGTTTTTGTCGTGGCTCCTCGATTTGTCCGTCTTGTAGAACCTGTCAAAAATGAACCTGATCTGCTCCTTCGGTATTCCGGGACCCGTATTTTCTATAGTCACAAATGCGTCCGTCCCCTTATCCTCAACACGGGCAGTTATATCTCCGCCTACATTGGTGAACTTCGCTGCGTTCTCCACAAGGTTATATATCACCTGATGGATCATGTCGGGATCGCCCTCGATGAAAACCGGCTTATTATCGTCAAGCCCTATGATGTTGATCTTCCTCTCGTCGATCTTCTGCTCAAAGGTCAGGAATGTGTTCAACACCGTATCGGAAATATCGAATGTCTGCGTGACCATTTTCAGCTCGCCGCTGTCGATCCTCGACAATGCAAGCATAGATGTGACAAGTCTTGACAATCTTTTTATCTCGACCGTAACTATATTAAGGTAATAGCTCTCTCTTTCGGGCGGGATCGTGCCGTCGAGTATTCCGTCTATAAAGCCTGCTATGGTAGTCATCGGTGTTTTCAGCTCATGCGATACATTGGCTACGAAGCTCCGCCTCATGCCCTCCGACGCCGCAAGCGAATCAGCCATTGTGTTGAATGCCTCGGCAAGCTCGCCGATCTCGTCGTTGCTCCCCGACTTGACACGGATAGAAAAATCTCCCTGTCCGAACGCCTTTGCAGCCGCCGCCATCTGCCGAAGCGGCTTTGTGAGCTGATAAGAGAACACTCCGACCACGCAGAACATCAGCGCAAATATGACGATACCCACAGAGCAGAACAGCTTGATAAGAGTAACGACATATTCCGTATAATGCGCTGCCGAGCTTGTCACAAAGACAGCTCCCACGCTGTAAAGACCTTCTGTCCCAACTGTCTGCACGGGTACGCCCACAACATAATACTTTGTATCGTATATCTTCCCGAAATCCGATACCTCCTGAAGCGTTTTTTCCGCAGCCTGCCCGACATATTCCATATCAATGACGGTATCCTCGCTTATCCCCGATTTGCCGTATGAGCAGAACAGGACGTTCCCGCCGAGATCGGTCACGATAATGTCTGCATTCAGACCGTCCGACATCATGCCGACAGTCGTCGAGATCGCAAGCTTGTCGTCCTTATCGAAGGACATCTCGCCGCCCGAAAAGCTCGCATTTTCGGTCACCGATACCGAGATAGCCGTTGCGCTTTTTTTCATATTGTCCCAGCGATCGTTTTCCCAGTAGCGTGTTACAAAGAAAACTATCATCACTCCGAGTATCAGCAGACCTGCAAAGAATACAAGCATACTGATATAAAGGTATTTTTTAAATATAGTCTGTCGTTTTTTCATAATTATTTCATAGTAATTTTTTCATAATGGGGGAGTTCGTTCGTAGGCTACGCCCACACCCGGTTTACGTTCTCGCTTCTATACATATCCAACTTCAAACTCGCAACATACTTTGGACTATGAGCTTTGAACTAATACCTTGCAGAAATGACAGAACATAGCTTGATTCCTCACCATTTTTAAGTTTTAAGTCTTAAGTTTTCAGTTTTCAGTTATAATGACAGTACAAACCATGCTCCCTCGCAATAATTGCACATTGCACATTGCTAACTGCACATTGCTAATTGCACACTGCACATTAAAATTATTCCTTTACCTCAAATTTATAGCCTACGCCCCATACAGTCTTGAGAACCCATTTATCCGATACGCCCTCAAGCTTCTCGCGCAGTCTTTTAATATGAACATCGACCGTTCTCGAATCGCCGTAGTAATCAAATCCCCAGACCTCGTCTAAAAGCTGATCTCTCGTGAACACCCTGTTCGGGTTGCTTGCCAGGTGATAGATAAGCTCCATCTCCTTCGGGGGAGTATCCACCTGCACGCCGTTTACTTTAAGCTCGTAATTTGTGAGATTGATCGACAGCTTATCCCACTTGACCTCTTTTGTCTTGTTTGTTTCGGTCTGACCCGTCCTTCTCATAACGGCACGGATACGGGCAATAACCTCTTTTGCCTCGAACGGCTTTACGATGTAGTCGTCTGCTCCAAGCTCTAGACCGAGCACCTTATCAAACACCTCGCCCTTTGCGGTGAGCATGATTATCGGACATTTCGACTGCTTTCGGATATCTCTGCATACCTGCCAGCCGTCAACACCCGGAAGCATAATGTCAAGCATGACAAAATCCGGACGCTCCTCCTCGAACAGTCTGAGCGCTTCGTTGCCGTCATTGGCAATTATTACACGATAGCCCTCTTTCTCAATGTACAGTCTGAGTAATTCGCAGATATTTAAATCGTCGTCTACTACAAGAATTTTCCCTTCGCTCATGTAAATAACCTCCTGTGTTCATATTTATCTTCCAATAATTATATTAAAATGATATTTTTTTGATAACGTATATTTTACCAGTAATTCTCACGCAGGCAATTACAGTATTTCCGAAAAGTATAATATACATTTTGTAACTTGTAATGAACAAATTTGAAATAATTTTTAATAATTTGTCGCCAATCCGTAGTTGCTGTAATTCTTATCCCCCGTGACCTCTTTGATGACCTCGATGAAATCGGGGATAAACACCTGCTGATCCTCGCTTTTAAGCTCGATCTCCATAGTCGCCGTATCGCTCCAAAAATCATAAATATCTATCTCGACGATCTGACCGCAGTACTCAAAGCAATGACGGCGCTTATTGATACTTCTTGCCCCCGGCAATCTCTTTTTGGATAACGTCATATATTCCGCCCGTGTGATCTCCCTCTCCTCTTCGAAACGGGAGATACCGTTGATATTCTCCTTGTGGGTGTGATAGTATACAATACGATCGCCGTAGTCGCGCCTTCGAATCCTGTCGCTGTCGGAGAGATATATCTGTTCTATAGCCGAACATTCATATCCGGGCATATTCTCCATGACGCTCATATCGGGGAGCTGAATAAGCCACTTGCGCTCGATCTCGGCACTTCTGCCGTTGATAAAAACCTTATCCTCCATAATATCACCTATTCATAATTCCTGACAAGAGAGATCACCTTCCCGAGAATTCTGACTGTTTCGGTGATGATCGGCTCATAGTCCGGGTTTTCGGGCACAAGTCTGAAATAGCCGTCATCACGGTAAAACCTCCTGATCTCTGCCCTGCCGCCGCTAAAGCAAACTGTGATCTCGCCGTTTTCGGCATACGTTCCACGGGCGGCTATAACGATATCGCCTGTTAGTATGCCTGCGTTTTTCATGCTGTCGTCCGTTATTCTAAACGCAAAAAGCTCTCTGCCGTGTTTCAGGGCACTGTCTGCGACCACATTCTCATCGTATGTATACACGGGTTCTCCGTTTTCAAAAGACGCAGCCATCGGCACACAGATCCCGTCACGGTGAGATCGTTCGCCGAGAGAAACAGACCGCATATGTCCGGGTTGTTTTGAGATAAGCCCGAGCCTTTCGAGTGTATTGAGGTGAGCCTGTATGGTCGAGGTCGACTTAAACCCCGTTGCGTCACGTATTTCTCTGACGGTAGGGGGAATACCCTCGTCACGGCGGGACAAAAGGTAATCATATATCTTCTGCTGACTTTTGGTGAGCTTCGGCATAATGTCCCTCCTCATATATACACATAGTGTTATTATAACACAAGGCACGGAAAAATGCAAATAATTATAAGAATTATATTTCTCTTCGGGAACCGAATAACAGACAGTATTCTGACTCTATCCGTCATATCAAAAATTATTTTCCTGAACGCTGCATAGTTGTATGCAGCTTCTGTTCTTACTGTATTGTGATACTTGCTTATAACTTGCGGCAGGCAATATGCGTTAACCTTTGTATCGAAACAGAGTATGACGCAGGCTACAGGGCGAGTGCATGGCAGTAGTCAGAGTGCGTAATACCCGTCGCCGTGCAGCGACCGCCCGCAGGTAAGTTCCGTCGAGCATTATCCGGAACAGGATTCATCGCCGCATGGAAGAAGCG
Organism: uncultured Eubacteriales bacterium; assembly: GCA_900315255.1. Lineage (GTDB taxonomy): Bacteria > Bacillota > Clostridia > Oscillospirales > Acutalibacteraceae > RUG592. Next base: position 53,444 of record OMYH01000018.1, read on the forward strand.
TAATTATACAGAGCAATGTGCAGTGTGCAATGAGAAATTGTTTTGTGGAATCATTCTTTGTTCTGCCATATTTATAAAATCGAAGCGACCACTCCGCACTTCAAAAAAAGGAAATGCCCCCGAATTGATCGGAGGCACGGCAAAAAGGAACAAAATAATTCTGCTTTGCTGTCTGCCTTTTTGCAAACAAACAGCAAGGCGCTATGCGTTATCAAAACGATAACTTGTATTTACGAGCTTCGTCTGTATGCAGATACCGATGAAGCACGTCTTTCTCTCTGCCGCCTTTTCTCCATTGAAACATTCCAATAGTGAACATTAGCCGCAAAGAAAATAATCATCAACGAAATAATGATTCCGATCGCTGCCACAGTCTTCGGATATAACGTTATCACGCCTGTTTTTGGTACATCGGCAGGCTTTGTATCGCCGCTTGCAGACGATGTTGTCACCGCGGTAGTCTTCGCTGTGTCCGTTGACTTTGTATCAGCTTTTGTGTCTGCCGAACTATCCGTGTCTGTCGATACAGTACCCGCTGCAAGAGCAGCCGAATCCGTATCGGACTGTACTTGAACATTCACCTTCTCGGTCTTGACCTCGCTGTCTGAAGCGTCGGATTCCGACACTGCTTCGGCAGGCTGTTCTGCAGCGTCTGTGTTTTCGCCGCTGTTCGATGTCTGCGAACGCTGTACATAAACAGACTTATCTGTGTCTTCATTATCGTCTTCAACCGTAAGTGCCGTTACAAGCTCTTCGTCTGCGTTTCCGTCGACCGTGAACCCGAAAATACCCTGTGCAAACTCAACCGCTTCCCGGGTGCTTTCGTCGTATACGCCGTTCTCATAGTTGTCCTCGTCTATGAAGCCCCACAGTGTGAGCGACTGCTGAAGATCTTCGACCCTCTCGCCCTCATCGCCGACTGTCATGACCTCGTTTTCGGAATCTGTCTGCGTGTCGGTACGTCTTTCACTGTCGTTTCCGCCAAAGATACCGTAAAGCGAATTGTAGGTTCTCTGATCAACGTCGCCTGTTGCGCTGAGATCGTTGTCAAGCTGATACTGCGCAACTGCATACGCTGTGTTGTCGTCATATGTGGGTGTCAGATCATAATCATAATATCCGAGCAGAATAAGAATATACTGAATATTCGTTATCTCCTCATCGATGTCGCCTATCTTATAGATCACGTCTGACGATACATTTTCACGCTCCGTATCGTTCTCTGTATAAGCTGCGTCGGAATCATCACCGTCGGACAAATCGACGGCAATATAACTCTCTGCTGCAGTATCAGCAGGACCGTAAGCCTCGTCCACGGTTGTATACATATCGGTATACGAATCGGTATCCGACACGGTTTCTGTATCTGTATCGGTTTCTTCTGTTTCGGAATCTGCCGTTTCTTCGGGATTGACATTAGAAGATATGGTTTTTTCGGGAGCGTTATCCGCAAACAGTGCTGCTTTCACATCGTCTGTAAGGATACCGTCTGCCGTAAATCCTGCGGCAGTCTGAAACTCGATCAGAGCCGACTGTGTCACCGTACCGAAATATTCCGTTGTGCTGTCGCTGAAATACCCCAGCTCCTTGAGCCTTTCCTGAAGGGCATTGACTTCTTTGCCCTGTGAGCCTATGGAGAGTACATCGGGAACAACGCTTTCCGCAGAGGTATCTGTGTTTGCTGCGGAATCGGTTTTTTCCGTATTCTGATTATCATTTGCTGCGCTTGTTTCGCCTCCGTAAGTAACTCCTGCAACCTTGAACCACATAACCCAACTTTTCGATGACACTGCCGAATAGCATACGTTAGAAATTTCATCTCTCGCATCAACAGCCATACCATTGCCGATGTATACACCGACATGACCCGGCTGCCACAAACCAAGACCCGGAATATCAGGCACGCCGTTTGCAACGTAACCTGATTCGGGAGAAGAATAAAGCATATCCTCCGTAACTCTGGCACCGCCGCCGACATAGCTGTATATAAGTCCCGAGCAGTCAACAGCGCCGTAAGACGCTCCGCCCCAGACATATCTCCAACCTTCGTTATACGCAGTCATTGCGTATGCGGCAAGCCCATCGCCCGTTTTATAATCGGCACTCGCATTAAGAGTACCAAATAAAGATATTGATGCCAAAAGCATTACCGCAAGCACCAAGGAAAGGCACTTGCGCAGTTTTTTAGACATTGTCAAAACCTCCGATCAAGTATTCTGTTCCCAAAATTGCCTGTTCCTTAGTTGGATTATTCGATTTTAGAAGAGCGTATTAACGCACTGTCACAGTAAATACTGACAAATTTGTTACAAGCGGTAACAAATTAGTTACATAATACCACGTTTCAAGTAACTTTTCAAGTGGTTTTTGAAATTTTTACAATTAATTTTTAAAGATTATTACAAAAACGAAACCTTCCTTTCCGTAACACGATCAAAATCCTTTGCATATACTGTTAATGCTCCGACAATAAACAAAAAGGAGTTACCGATATGGATAACAACAGCAGTCTTATGAGTATCGCCGCAGAGCAATACGGCATACGCGCGCCGCTGCCCGACGACACGGTAGTTGCTATGGCATACGTCCCCTTCCAGCAGGCAGGGAAAATGTACTGTCCCGAGCAAGGCATATGCAAGGGAACGCTGTTCCCCGAGCTTAACAAGCCGTTCCTATGCGGAAGGGGGGCGTCGAAATGAGTGACAGACAGGAGCTCATGCAGAAGATAGCGACCTATGATTTTGCGATAACCGAGCTTAATCTTTATCTTGACACACACCCGACCGACAAAGACGCAAAAAGAAAGCTTGTGGATTTTGAGGAAAAAAGCGGCATATTAAGAAACGACTACGAAGAAAAATACGGCCCTATCACATTCAGGGACACACCCGAGAAGCGTATGCGCTGGATCAGGAACCCGTGGCCGTGGGATATCTGCGAGGAGGACTAAGCTATGTGGGTATACGAAAAGAAATTACAGTATCCTGTAAAGATAAAGAACCCGAATCCTGCGCTGGCAAAGATAATAATGAGCCAGTACGGCGGACCCGACGGCGAGCTTGGAGCGTCGCTGCGATATCTGTCGCAGAGGTTTTCGATGCCGTATCCCGAGCTTAAAGCGATCCTGACCGACATAGGCACAGAAGAGCTTGGACATCTTGAGATGGTCGGCGCGATCATCTATCAGCTGACAAGGAATCTTACACCCGAGGAGATAAAAGCCGCAGGCATGGACGCATACTTTGTGGATCACACAACAGGAGTATACCCCGCTTCGGCGGCAGGCGTACCGTTTACGGCGGCATATATCCAGTCAAAGGGAGATGTTCTCACAGATCTTCACGAAGACCTTGCGGCGGAGCAGAAGGCTATGAAAGCACTTGTATCCGCTAAAAGTTCCAATATATGTTAATTATCCGGTTGCTGCGATTACCACCGACTTCAATATGATCGATCAAAGTCTGCACGGTTTCGAAATCCAGCTCCCGAATATCTTTGAATCTTCTTATAATCTCAAGACGGCTTTCCGAATCGGTCTGCCGTTTTTTAATTTCCACCTGCTCTTCGACAATAGCGTCACGTTTTTTCAAGCATCTTTCTTTGTCTTTCGTAAAGCGTGTTTTCAGAACTGCAAAATCCTCGAAAGTGATAACTCCATCGAGCTTATCAATATAAATCGATTCAAGGCGCTTGTCAAGCCTCCCGATCTCTTTATCAAGCTTTTTCAATGCCGCATCAAGCTTTATGCGCTTATTCTCGAGTCCGTTTAAACCTTCGAGCCGGTTCGCTGCTTTTTTTTCGTCTACGCAATCGGCATAAAGCTTCTGCACCTCCGACAGAACGACCCTTCGCAGCACCTTGTCGGAAATATAATGTCCCGTACATCGCTCTTCTGCGATAAACTTCGTTGAGCAGCGATAATACCTGCTGCGGCGGTTGTAGAATATTCTCATACTTCCGCCGCATTCGGCACATCTGATTTTTCCCGCAAACACATTGACCGAATCGTATCTGTTCAACGACTTGGGTTTTTCTGCTCTGAGACTTTGAACACGCTCCCAGATATCACGGCTGATTATCGGTTCGTGAACGCCCTCCACTATATCCCATTCCTCACGCTTTTTCAGACGTTTCTTAGTCGATTTGTACGACACGTTCTCGCTCATACCCTGAACGACATTTCCGATATAAACCTCATTCGACAGCATTCGACTTATGGAATATGTGTGCCATAGATCACTGCACTCTTTATGAGCGTTTTGAAAAGGCTGTCCGTGAGCCTGCTTATATGAGGCGGGGTTTGGAATATGCTCGTCATTCAGACGCTTTGCGATTGATGTAATGCCCAATCCCGACAAATATAATGAAAACACATAGCGAACTACTTCTGCCGCTTCTTCGTCTACGATAAGCTTATTCTTGTTTTCAGGGTCTTTAATATATCCGTAGGGTGCAAACGCTCCTACCCATAACCCCTCTTTCCGCTTGCTCGAAAGCGTTGCCCTGACATTTTCGGACAGATCGGAAAGATACCAACCGTCAACTAAAGCACTTATCTGACGCTGCTTCAGCGTACGGGTGTTAGCACTGTCGGTATTATCGACAACTCCGATAAACTGTATACCCCATATAGGAAACAATCCGTTTATGTACTTCTCCACTATCTCAACATCTCTTGCAAATCTCGACTGAGTCTTACACAGTACAATGTCGAACTTCTTACTGCGAGCATCTTCGATCAGCCTTCTGAACTCGGGGCGTTCTCTGTCCGAACCCGAGAAATCCTCGTCGTTGTAAATATCATAAACGTCCAATCCATTCTGCAAGCAGTAATCAAGCAGCATTCTCCGCTGGTTGGTTATGCTTTCGCTGTCGTCATCTTTGTTTATCTTATTTCTGTCTTCTTTTGATAAACGGATATAAATACCCGCTGTTTTGCTCATAACACGTCACCTCTTTTTACAGCGGCTTCGTTATGGCAAGGTAAATCTTGTAAGTATGATACCACGGAACGATCGGAAGTGTCAATAGAAAGACTTCGTTTGATAATGTCAACGAAAATATCATTTACGGTCTGTTTTTTCCCGTCTCTATTCTTATAATAGTTATTCACAGTGATACTGATATTAATCACCCCTTGCAAGTCGAAATAAGATTATCTTTTATGCTAATCTATGACAAAACCGATTGTCCATATAACAATCGGTTTATAGTCTGAAATAGATTTTTATTGTGTTTTTTCTTTTCCGTATTGCGAACTGCTAAGTCCAAGCAACACTCCCAAAAAAGTATCCATTGCTGTGATTGTACCGACCACCTGTTCTCCATATGGGAAATTCCATATTGAAGCGAGTGTAAAATATAACGTGCCGACAGCAGGAAGAAAATATTGGGCTATCCATTTGAGGACATCGTAAACCTTATTACTGAAAACCATAGTTATCCCTCCGCAGAATATCTTGAATTCTTAATCGGCAGACGTGCTACCTCTTCCATAACACGCTTTGCAGAGCCGTTTCCGCCCATTTCCTGATATGGCTTGTATAAATAGACATAGAGATTCTCATACTCATCTTGGGTTATCCAACCTCTCTCTATGTATGACATCCCGAGATTGATTATTCTGTCATGCCCAAGTCCAATCAGCATTTGGGTTCGGAGATCGTTTTTTTCACTGCGTTTTTGAATATAAGCCCAAAAACCCGATGAAGCAAGAACAGAACAAATTATAGTAATCGCCGTTTGAATGATACCGTACAATCTATCACCCCATCATTTTATTAACATCCGCCTGCACCGCTTTGTAATCATACCCTGCGGCTGTCAGGCGGTTCTTTCGTTCGTCGCCGTTGCCCCACTTGCCCTGTATAACCTCTTTTGCAAGCTCGGTGGCGGTCTTTTTCGCTGTTCCCGTTGTGGTTATAAAGCAGTCTTTGAACCCCGCTTTAATAACTTTATCCCTGCACTTATCCGCGTTTGATTTCACAGAAAACGCTCCAACTTGTACCTTGTATAAGCCGTCCGCTTTTGTAACAAAAGCGTCGTCAAATCCCTTTGCGACGATCTTCTTCAGCTGCGCTTCCGCGTTTTCTTTCTTTGCAAATGCGCCTGTCTGCACTCGGTAGATCACTCCGTTTGTCTTGGTTGTATTAGTCTTTGTATCTGTCTTTGTATCTGCCTTTACGTCCGTCAATCTCGCCTTGAACTGCTCCCACTTTTTAGCACTGCCGCTGTCCTCGTTCCAGCCGATAATGCCCGGGCAAAGCTTGCCTGTAACGTCGTAGTGTCTGATGACATGATCTATCGGTATGTTGTACGTCTGCATAAGATACTTCACAAGCTCGGCAGCCTTTGCAACTACCTTATCCGTAAAGCTCCACTTCTTAGAGTTCGCCTGATCGCTTGCCTGCCAGTTCGAATTTGTTGAGCAAACCTCAATGCCGATACTGTTTGCGTTCGTGCATATGCCGTGGAATTTACCGCCCATGCTGTACGGGTTTTTGTTATCGCCGCAGTGCCAGCAGAAGCGGTTTCTGATGTCGGGATTGAACTGCACGATCGTTTCATCGTCAACGATATAATCCGCACTTGCATATACA
>OMYH01000063.1 GCA_900315255.1 uncultured Eubacteriales bacterium
CAAGAATTTTGAGTGCAATTTGACAGTGCGGGTCTCCGGTGGAGACCTCTGCGCAGCAGAAGCACCGATCGAGCCGGCAGGCGAGACTAAAGATGCAAGTAAATTTGGTGCTCAGTCCGAAGGACGTGATTTAATCAGTGGTTCCTTTATACAGCCTCTTATCAGATGTGTGTTCGGAAAGCTGTTCGCAAAAGATATTGCTTCACGGAATTCACAAGAAAATAAAGAACGTCCGCAGGATGAACAGGAAGTTATTGCAGATATATTCCGAAGAATGGACGAGATCAAAGAAGACCTTGCACATGAGAGAAGACAAAGGAAAAAGCTTGCTGCACGAATCGACAGTAAATAATTCATTAAACATATTATGATAGATGTCCGGAGTAATGTCCGGGCATTTATACTTTTATAAAGTATAAAGCCGCATAATACCATTTCCCGACAGAAATAAGTGTTATGCGGCGGTGCTGCGGTATATGCTTTTATAATAAATCATAGATCATTTTTATTATATCGTTAAATATGGGCAGAGAAGGAAGAAGAACCAAAAGCTTTCCGGCAATTTCAAGCTGCGAAGCCAGGGACATACTTCCGTTTTCTTTGCAGATATTAACGGAGATCTGGGTGACGTAACAGATCCCGAGAGACTTTATCAGAATACGTATGTAATCGCTGTTTATGCTGCTGTCGGCTGTTATTGTGTTGATCGAATCAAACATACTTTCGATCGCAGGCAGGTATAATACCGTTACAAGAACGCCGCAGGAGATCAGCATAAGCGAGGCTATTTCGGGGGTGTGTTTTCTCAGAGCTATGCTTGAAACTGCTGTGAACACACCTAAAATACATATTGATATAATATTCATGGTCATAATCCGAAAACAGATTTAACTGTCGAGAAAAGTGAGCTGACCTGCTGCACTATCATGGTCAGAACAATTACAAGGCCTGCCAATGCCGTAAGCATTGCCTGATCATCTCTGCCTGCCTTAGACAACACCTGTGTCAGCACGGCTACGATCATGCCTATCGCTGCGATCCTGAACAATAAGTCTATTCCCATTTTCAAACCCTTCCTTTTGTTATTACAACATCAGTATTGCAAGCGCTGCACCCGAATAGACCGCAACCGACATATATACCTTCGATTTACTCTCTTTTTCACGCTCGGCTTTTTTTGTCATACATTCAATCTGTCTTAATGCGTTTTCGATCAGCGTGATCTGGCTTTCACGATCGCTGCTGCCAAGCTGCAAAAAAAGACTGCATAGATAATCCCTGTCCTTCCTGTCCAATACACTGCTGTATTCCGCTGCTTCAAATGCCTTGTGAACACTCGCTTCATAGCTGTAATCGGTTTTTAGATAAACTGCTGTCGTTTTAATAACACTGCCCGTTCTTTCTCTGTCGTATTGAGAGAAAAGATCAGACAATAAAGGCATTTCGTAGTCGATCATTCTTTTCACATACACCAGAAAATCCGCTGCTTCTTTCAGCTCCAGTACACGATCCGTCAAACGTTTATTCAGAGAAATACCTATAAATAATCCCGATGTCATTATCAGAACAGCACCCACAGTTTTAATGAGCATACATATCCTCCATTGCGACAACCTGTCTTAGCTTTCCTGTATAATGATTATCAAGAAATACTATCTTCTCAAAAGCTTTTGTGTTGATAAGATTTTTCACTGCGTTATTACTCAAAGCACTCTCTAAGCTGTCGCAGTGCAATGAAGCTATCATTTTTACTCCATAGTTGAGCGTATATCTTACACTCTGCACATCATCGCCCGTAAGCTCATCGCATATTATATAATCGGGCGACATTGTTCTTATTGCGTCTATGATAGCTTTGTTTTTCGGATAACCGCTGTAAACATCGCAAAGCCCCGTATCAAAGCTGGATTCACCTGCAAAGCGAGCGGCTATCTCCCCTCTTTCGTCAACTATAGACACCTTTGCGGGAACTTCAACAGACAAGGTACGCCCTATGTCACGCAGAAGCGTCGTCTTGCCGGATGAAGGTACTCCGCATATAAGGAAACCCGACTTGACCCCCGTTTTCTTGAGTAATTCCCTGCTGCAGCCGATGAACTCGTGAGCAATACGAATATTTACCGATGATATATCTGAAATCGTCTTTATTCTTCCGTCGTTTATGACTGCCGTTCCGCATATACCTATCCGATGCCCTCCGCATACGGTAACAAAGCCGTTGTTAATATCAGACTGGTATTTGTAGATAGAATATTCACATATTCGTGCCACAGCATTCTTTATTTCTCTCGAAGAAAAAGTAATACAGTCGTTTCTTATCAAAGAATGCTTATCCGCAGGGAGAACATCTCCTTCCTGCGTTACGGTATATGGTATACACGAAATATAGACAACGACAGGTTTATTGCTGCGAATTCTTATTTCGCTTATCGGATCACTGCGAGATTTCAGAATTTTGCAGAAGTGTTCGGAAAAACTGTTCAGCACCCGTATAATATTATTATCCAATAGCAATGCACGTCCTTTTTTGAGATACTGATATATCATATGCATGAGCTGTCCGTAATAGAACAAAAGAATTTATAACAGAGTTTAAATATGAACGTTTTTTATTATATGTATACACTTCGATCATACAATCAAATTTTCCTTCATATTAATAGCATTAAAAGCAAACAGGGAGATACGTTATGAAAAAAATAAAAAAATCTCTTATTGTAACGGTTTTATTTTTTCTTTTGGTGTGCGGCGGCTGCAAAGAGAAAATCGGGAATGAATCAGATGAGATTCGCTCATATAATTGGAGAACAACAAATAATGACATATACGCTTCTCTTGATTTTCAGGATGAAAGTGCAGCTCTCGTCATAAACAGCGGCGGCGAAAGCTGCACGATCTGCGGACTTTGTATTATTTCTGACAACACTGTCGTAATACTGGACAATTCCCTCAAGAATGAGTATCGGTTCGGATATACGCTTAGCGGTGAAGCTCTAACTCTGGAGTTTGGCGGGGAAGCTGCTGTATTCTATAAAGAGTAATTTATTCGTATATATCCTATATAACCGTAAATAGCGTCTATACCTTCTTTTCGATATTCCAATCCCGCATTTGTTCAACAACAGTGTCGCTCGGAATTGCGGCATTTGTTTTTCTGTCTGTGGTATACCTTTCTGCGGCAATGAGCGTTTGGTGGATCGGTCCGCATTTCAGAACTTCGTCTGTATATTCATCAGACTGAATTCTGTCTGAGTACTTTATTGTACGTCTTCTCTCGTCCTGCTGAAACGCTTTCTTTTTGGCAGTCATAAGATCTCCTCCTTTGATCATCTTCATTATCATTATTATTTCTATGCAATGGATTATTATTCATCGAATAAAATTTCATGATTAACCTCTTAATATGCATAATTCTGTATATTTATTCGTTTTTTAATAATTTTGTAGCTTGACAAGCAGTGACTAAAATGATAAAATATTGTGAGAGATTAATGGGATTATCCTGTCTCTTAGGTAATTTGCAAAGGGGTTTTCCAAGATGAACTGTTTGCTGAAGAATGCTATGGTTTTTCACAATTCTGCTATTGGCAAAAAAGATATACTTATTTGCGATGGGCAAGTTGTTTCTGTTGGTACCGGCCTCACTGCTGATTGTAACGTTATTGATTTGAATAATTGTTTCATTTTTCCCGGTTTTATTGATGTACACGTACATCTTAGAGAACCGGGTTTTTCGTATAAAGAAACAATCAAAACGGGATCATTGGCAGGAGCGCACGGAGGATACACCGACATATGTTCTATGCCCAACCTTAAGCCTGTTCCCGATAGTGTGGAGCATATTAAGGAACAAACAGATATTATAGATAGGGACGCTGTGATAAATGTGCATCCATACGGCTCTATCACCGTAAACGAAGAAGGAAAAACGCTGTCCGACATGGAGGGCATCAACAAATATGTTATTGCCTTTTCAGACGACGGCAGAGGCGTACAAAATGACGAAATGATGCTTTCGGCTATGGAAAAAGCAAAGTCGCTGAATAAGATAATCGCCGCACATTGTGAAGTAAACGAGCTTCTCAAGGGCGGATACATACATTACGGAGAATATGCAAAGGCTCATGGTCACAGAGGTATCTGCTCGGAAAGCGAGTGGGGACAGATCAGGCGTGATATAGAGCTTGCCTCAAAAAGCGGCTGCAAATACCATGTTTGTCATATATCAACAAAGGAAAGCGTGGAGCTTATCAGACAAGCAAAGAAAAACGGCGTTGATGTAACCTGCGAAACCGGTCCGCATTACCTTGTATTCAACGACGGTGATCTTCTCGAAGACGGACGCTTCAAGATGAATCCACCTATCAGAAGCGAAGAGGATCGTCAAGCGCTGATCGAAGGGATCAAAGACGGAACGATTGACATGATAGCGACCGATCATGCGCCTCATTCCGGGGATGAGAAATCAAGAGGACTCGAAAAAAGCCTTATGGGAGTTGTCGGTCTTGAAACCGCATTCCCGGTACTGTATACACATCTTGTGAAAAAGGGCATTATTTCTCTTGAAAAGCTCATTGAATTAATGAGTGTAAATCCCGGCAGGCGGTTTGAAATTGATACACAAATAAAAGAAGGTCTTCCTGCGAATCTGTGCGTATGGAAGCTTGATGATAAATACATTGTAAACCCTGAACTCTTTCTTTCTATGGGACGTGCAACTCCTTTCGAGGGCATGGAGGTTTACGGAAAATGCGTAATGACAATGGTTAAGGGGGAAATAAAATGGAAACAGTAAACAACAGAAAAATCGTGTTGGAGGACGGAAGCGAATACTTCGGACAGGGCTTTGGACACACTTGCGAAAAGGTCTGCGAGCTTGTGTTCAACACTTCGATGGTGGGATACCAGGAGATCGTATCCGACCCGTCATACACCTATCAGATGGTTGTAATGACATATCCTCTCATCGGAAACTATGGTATAGCAGACGATGATTTCGAAACTAAAATTCCGACTATAGGAGGTCTTATAGTTCGTGAGTACAACAATCTGCCTTCAAATTTCAGATACACAAAAACACTTGACGAAATTCTTGAGGAATATGAGATCCCCGGTATATCGGGGATCGACACCAGAATGCTCACAAGAAAGATCAGAGACAACGGCTGCTGCAAAGTGCTCATAACAGACGCAGAAAAATCTCATGATGAATGTATGGAAATACTGCGTACAACAGATATTCCGACCGACGCCGTATCTAAGGTGAGTTGTAAGAAGAAGTGGTATTCGAGAACATCTCACCCGAAGCTCAACGTTGTTGCAGTTGACTGCGGAATAAAGCTGAATATCATCAGAAGCCTCAACAAGCTCGGCTGCAACGTAACCGTGGTACCATACAATACCAAGGCCGAGGAGATAGAGAAGCTTGATCCCGACGGAGTATTCTTCTCAAACGGTCCGGGAAATCCCGAGGACGTTCCCGAAACGATCGAGCTTGTAAAAGCGCTCAGAGGCAAATATCCGATTTTCGGTATTTGCCTTGGACATCAGCTTATTAACCTCGCTTACGGTGCAAAGACATACAAGCTGAAATTCGGTCACAGAGGCGGAAACCACCCCGTTAAAAACCTGGAAACAGGCAGAATAGAAATAACAAGCCAGAATCACAATTACGCAGTTGACACCGAAAGCGTAAAGAATACAGATCTTACTGTAACTCACATAAATATACTTGATAATACGGTAGAGGGAGTATCCTGCGACAAGGACAAGGTATTCAGCGTGCAGTATCATCCCGAAAGCGCGCCCGGTCCGCAGGACAGTTCATATCTGTTCGGAAAATTTATCAATTATATGAAGGAGGGCAAATAATATGGCAAAGAGAAGTGACATTAAGAAGGTTTTGGTTATCGGCTCGGGTCCTATCGTTATCGGTCAGGCCGCAGAGTTTGACTATGCGGGAACGCAGGCTTGTCTTGCTCTCCGTGAGGAAGGGTATCAGGTTATTCTTTGCAACTCCAACCCTGCAACTATCATGACAGACACTGTTGTTGCAGACAAGGTATACATGGAACCGCTTACACTCGAATACATGGCTAAGATACTAAGATATGAACGTCCGGACGCTATTGTTCCGGGAATCGGAGGACAGACCGGCCTGAATCTTGCGATGAAGCTTGCTAAAAAAGGCGTTCTTGAAGAGTGCCAGGTTGAATTGCTCGGTACAAAGGTCGAGAGTATTGAACGTGCCGAGGACAGAGAGCTGTTCAAAGAGCTGTGCGAAGAGATCGGAGAGCCTGTTCTTCCGTCGATAATTACACATTCGATAGAAGAAGGACTTAAAGCAGCCGAAGAGATCGGTTATCCGGTAGTGCTTCGTCCTGCGTTCACACTTGGCGGTACAGGCGGCGGATTTGTAAATAACGAAACCGAGCTTGTTGAGATAATGAAAAACGCTCTCAAACTCTCCCCCGTTCATCAGGTGCTCGTAGAGAAGAGCGTTAAAGGATACAAAGAGATAGAGTACGAAGTAATCAGAGATGCAAATGATACAGCTATAACTATCTGTAACATGGAAAATCTCGACCCCGTCGGTATCCATACAGGCGACTCGATCGTTGTGGCTCCAAGCCAGACCTTAACCAACAAGGAATACCATATGCTTCGTGATTCTGCACTGAAGATTATTCGTGCTCTCAAGATCGAAGGCGGCTGCAATGTTCAGTTTGCGCTTGATCCGGTTTCGTTTGATTACTATCTTATCGAGGTAAACCCGAGAGTTTCCCGTTCGTCTGCGCTTGCGTCTAAGGCGAGCGGTTATCCCATCGCAAGAGTTTCGGCGAAGATCGCAGTAGGCATGACTCTTGACGAGATACAGATCGCAAATACGCCTGCAAGCTTTGAGCCTACGCTCGACTATGTTGTAACAAAAATGCCGAGATTCCCGTTTGATAAGTTCTCGGACGCTTCAAACGTACTCGGTACACAGATGAAAGCAACGGGCGAGGTAATGAGCATAGGCAGAACCTTTGAGGAAAGCCTTCTTAAAGCAGTTCGTTCTCTTGAAATAGGCGTATATCATTTATATAAGCCTAAATTCAACGATATGTCCAACGAAGAGCTTCTTGATTATATCCGCAAGGGAACAGACGACAGAATATATGCTATTGCCGAGCTTATATGGAACGGCATTGATCTCCGCAAGATTTTTGACATTACCCAGATAGATATGTTCTTCCTGGAAAAGATCAAAAACATAGTAGAGTTTGAGCGTGTTGTTGCAAACAATAAGAATAATATTGACGTGCTTTACCGGGCTAAGAGAATGGGATTCTCCGATAAGTATGTAGCAAAGCTGTGGAACGTGACAGAGGAAGATATTTATGCAATAAGAAAAGAGAAGAATATGTTCCCTGTTTACAAGATGATCGACACCTGCGCATCGGAGTTTGAGTCATATATCCCCTATTTCTACTCTACATACGAGCAGGAAAACGAATCTATCGTCAGCGACAGAAAGAAGATCATTGTTCTCGGCTCGGGACCTATACGTATAGGTCAGGGTGTTGAATTCGACTATTCAACCGTACACGCTGTCGCTACTATCAAGAACAACGGCTATGAGGCTATTATAATAAACAATAACCCGGAAACCGTATCTACCGACTATACAACAAGCGACAAGCTTTATTTCGAACCCCTCACTGTTGAAGATGTTATGAACATTATACAGCTTGAAAAGCCAGAGGGCGTAATAGCATCTCTCGGCGGTCAGACTGCGATCAACCTTGCAGAACCGCTCATGAAGAGAGGCGTTAAGATAATCGGCACAGACGTTGCCGCTATCGAGAAAGCAGAAAACCGTGATTCATTCGAGAAGATCATGGAAGAACTGAAGATCCCTCAGCCGAAGGGTCAGGCTGTTACAAATATCGAAGACGGCGTTAATGCCGCTGCCGAGATCGGCTACCCCGTTCTTGTTCGACCGAGCTATGTTTTAGGCGGACGAGCTATGCAGATCGTTGCCAACGAGCATATGCTCAGACATTATCTGAAAACTGCCGTTGAGGTCGATGAAGATAAGCCCGTGCTTGTCGATAAGTATATTGTCGGCAAGGAATGCGAAGTCGACGCTGTATGTGACGGTAAAGATGTATTTATCCCAGGACTTATGGAACACGTTGAGAGAACCGGTATCCACTCGGGTGACTCTATCAGTGTATATCCGTCATTCACTATTCCGAAAGAGGTCAAGGATGTTATAATAGATTACACCGTAAAGCTTGGTCTCGGAATAGGCATTGTAGGACTTTATAACATTCAGTTTATCGTTGATAAAAACAACGATGTTTATGTCATTGAAGTTAACCCCCGTTCTTCAAGAACAGTGCCGTTTTTGTCGAAAGCAACAGGTTATTCTCTTGCAGATATTGCAACGCTTGCTATTCTCGGCAAGAGTCTGAAGGATCAGGGCATTGATGTGGTATATCCGAAGGATAAGGATCGCTGGTATGTCAAGGCGCCTGCTTTCTCGTTCTCCAAGCTTAGCGGTCTTGACGCATACCTCTCACCCGAAATGAAGTCAACAGGCGAGGCTATCGGTTATGATAATACCCTTACAAGAGCGCTGTACAAGGCTTTGCAGTCATCCGGTACAAAAATGGTAAACTACGGTACAGTATTTGCTACCATTGCCGATGTTGACAAAGAGGAGGCTCTTCCCCTTATCAGACGTTTCTATAACCTCGGATTTAACATTGAAGCCACCGAAGGTACGGCTCGTTTCCTGAAAAACCATGGTATCAAGACCAGAGTCAGACAAAAGATAGATGAAAATGACGACATCTATTCCTCGTTCAAATCCGGTTATATAAGCTATGTTATTAACACGAAGGATCTCTACCACGAGAACAGCAACGACGGATACCATATCAGACGTTGGGCAGTTGAGAACAACATTGCAATCTTTACGGCATTGGATACCGTCAGAGCACTGCTTGATGTTCTTGAAGAAACTACACTGTGTATTTCTACTATTGATATGTAACAAAACTATTATCCAATCAGAGACTGTATAATCTTGCCTTTGATTGGATAATGCTGAATATACGCAAGGAGGTAATACTGATGATATTATCGGACAATACTGACCAGAATGATCATAAACCGGATTTTTCCGATATTGACAGCATAGAAAAGGCAGTCAATATGTCAAAAGATAACCTGCTTGAACCGCTCTATATGATGCCGCTTCGGTTTGGCGGCAAAGCAGCTGCGGAAAACACGCTGTATGTTCCGATAGGTGTATCACAGATAAAAGAAAGCATTGACAATATCGTAGAGGAGTTGCTTATTGACAAGCTTGTATCCGGTTACAAATGCGATATAAAATATAAAGAAAAAAGCGTTATCCCTTCAGAGATTAAAATCGTCGCATCTGATTCGGAGGGTACAGAGGTGTTTGCTCCCGTTATAAACATATGGTAATTCTCTTCAGATAGATATAATCCTATAAAGAAAGGGGTTTTCTATGAAAAAAGCTATTGCGGCTATACTGACCGGAACAGTAATAATTTCATCTTTGCTTCTCCCTGCACAAGCCGATATTATCAAAGGCGATGTTAACGGCGACGGTAAAGTCACATCAGCCGATTCTCTGTTAGTGCAAAGATCTGCTATCGGACTAAAAAAACTCAATGATCGTCAAAATGAAGCCGCAGATTTTAACGTTGACGGCAAAGTAACGATCATTGACGCACTGTATATTCTCAGAGAAGCAGTAAACCTCGGTACAAATAAGCCTGTTATAAACGAACCAACCACGGATGAGCCGACTACAGACGAACCAACTACAGATGAACCAACGTCGGATGAACCGGTCGATGATAAATCCACTCCTAATGTTACCGATGTTGACAAATCGGATACAGACATACCCGTCACAGATGAACCTGATACAGACGTAACGGATACAGACACACCCGTCACAGATGAACCTGATACAGACGTAACGGATACAGACACACCCGATACCGATGAAACCGATACAGACCACAGATGAACCTGATACAGACGTAACGGATACAGACACACCCGATACCGATGAAACCGATACAGACGTAACGGATACAGATAATAACGACAAAAAAGAACCCATGCTGTATCTGCCGCCGCAAATAACCATAAACTGCGGTGACAGAACAACGCTGAATCCAAAGGTGATAAACGGAAGCGACGAAGGACTCACATACTACTTTGATTATGACGGAGCAATTTCTTATGACGGTACGGGTGAAACGGTCTTGGAGGTATCTTATGCGAGCGGTCTGCTGAAGGGCTATCACCCGGGTACGGATCATGTGGTCGTTACTGCATCGAACGGGTTGACTGCTGAATGTGACGTTACAGTCGTAAATAATAAAACGGTAAAGACTATTCATGTAGGAGATCACACGCTTAAGGTTACAAAAGAAATAATGATCTATAACGATTGTTACAGTCAATCATATGACTTTACCAATATTTTCGGATTGGTGGTTCATTCAACAGCAGAACCCGGCAAAATGGCTGACTACTGGTATCCAAAATGGAACAAAGGCGGAACTCCTGCTTGTGTTCACGCTTTTCTCGATGATAAGGGAGTTTACCAGTATCTCCCGTTTGAGCAGAGAGGCTGGCACGCAGGTTATCCCGTCAACGACACAAGAATAGACTTTGAGATCTGTGAGCCTGCAGGCTTCTATTATGATGAAAACTGGGAGATCACAGATTATGACGTTAAAAAACAGCAGGCGTATTTTGATAAGATATGGGAAAACGCAACCGTATTCTCTGCATATCTCGTATATAAATACGGTTTTGACGAAGAAAACATTATCAGTCATTATGAAGCAGGACAGCTTGGGATCGGCACTAATCACAAAGACCCCGATCATTGGTTTATTCTCCACGGCAAAACAATGGACGATTTCAGAGAAGATGTCTGGAAACTGCTTGAAGAGGATATTTATGAAACAGAAGAGGTAATTATAGGCTCACTTGAATAATCAATCAGACGGAGGTAATTATGAAACAAGGTATATACTCTGTGTTATCAAACATAAAAATAGCCAAAGACGTCTATAAAATGATACTCGGCGGCGACACAAGTTCAATTACTGCACCCGGTCAGTTTATTAATATAAAATTGGACGGATTCTACCTTCGCAGACCTATTTCGATCTGCGATTACGACGAAAACACTATTACCATTATTTATAAGGTAGTCGGTCAGGGAACCGAGCTTATGAGCAGATTCGAGGCTTATCATAACCTTGATGTTCTGACCGGTTTAGGCAACGGATACGACATTACAAAATCCGGAGAAAAACCGCTTCTGATCGGCGGCGGAGTCGGTATTCCGCCTCTTTACAATCTCTGCAAGAAGCTTATCGCAAAAGGTATAAAGCCTGCCGTGATATTGGGATTCAACTCAAAAGACGAGGTTTTCGGTGAAAAATCCTTCAAAAAGCTCGGTGCAGATGTATTTATCACGACTGTAGACGGAACATACGGCACAAGAGGGTTTGTTACAGACGTATTCGACCGTGTAGGCGACTACACATATTTCTACACCTGCGGCCCTATGCCCATGTTCAAGGCGGTATACAATGCAACGAATACAAGCGGTCAGTTCAGCTTTGAAGAGAGAATGGGCTGCGGCTTCGGCGCTTGTATGGGCTGTTCATGCAAAACAACAAACGGCAATAAACGCATATGCAAAGACGGTCCCGTTCTTGAAAAGGAGGAGATCATATGGTAAACACTAAGGTTACGTTAAGCGGACTCACTCTTGATAATCCTGTGATACCTGCAAGCGGCACATTCGGATTCGGATATGAGTTTGCCGATATTTACGACATCAACATACTTGGATCTATTTCCTGCAAGGGCACTACAAAAGAAGGACGTTTCGGCAATCCGACACCTCGTATCGCAGAATGTACGCAGGGACTTATCAATTCGGTAGGACTTCAGAATCCCGGTGTAGACAAGGTGATCTCGGAGGAACTGCCAAAACTCAAGACAGTTTACTCTAAGCCGATTATAGCCAATATTAGCGGATTTTCGGTTGATGATTACGCATATTCCTGCGAAAAGATCAACAGTGAAGAACAGGTCGGCATTATTGAAGTAAATATCAGCTGTCCGAATGTACACAACGGAGGTATGAGCTTTGGTACATCGCCGGAGTCGGCATATGAAGTAACAAAAGCCGTAAAGGCTGTTACAACAAAACCTGTATATATCAAGCTCAGTCCGAATGTAACTGACATAGTATCTATCGCAAAAGCTTGTGAGGATGCAGGAGCTGACGGTATCAGCCTGATTAACACTCTTCTTGGCATGAGGATCGATCTGAAAACAAAGAAACCCGTTATCGCCAATAAAATGGGCGGATTCTCAGGCCCTGCGATCTTCCCTGTTGCCGTAAGAATGGTGTACCAGGTATATGAAGCAGTATCCATCCCGATAATCGGTATGGGTGGCGTAACTACCGCGCGTGACGTGATTGAAATGATGCTTGCAGGCGCATCAGCCGTACAGGTGGGAGCTGCAAATCTTATCGATCCGTGCGCTTGCAAAAACATTATCGAAGAGCTGCCTCTTGTCATGAAGCAGTATAATATAGAAAACTTATCAGATATTATAGGAGGTTCACACTAATGGGACGTGACGTAATTATTGCCTGCGATTTCAGCAGCAAAGAAGAAGTTATCGGCTTTCTCTCCAAATTCAAAGACGAGAAGCCTTTTGTAAAGATCGGCATGGAGCTTTTCTATGCAGCAGGCCCCGAGATAGTTCGGGAGATCAAGGCTATGGGACACAAGATCTTCCTTGATCTAAAGCTGCATGATATTCCAAACACCGTAATGAAAGCTATGAATGTTCTGTCAAGACTTGATGTAGATATGTGTAATCTTCACGCAGCGGGAACTATCGCTATGATGGAAGCTGCCATTAAGGGCCTTACAAGAGAAGACGGCACAAGACCTATTCTTATCGCAGTAACGCAGCTTACTTCTACAAGCGAAGAGCGAATGAACGAGGAGCTGCTCATAAACAAGCCTATCGATGAAGTCGTTATGCACTATGCGATGAACGCTAAGAAGGCAGGGCTGGATGGAGTTGTCTGCTCGCCGCTCGAAGCAGCTAAGGTACACGATATCTGCGGAAGTGATTTTGTCACTGTTACTCCCGGTGTACGTTTTTCAGACGGAGATATCGGCGATCAGGTTCGTGTTACCACACCTGCAAAAGCCCGTGAGATCGGCTCTGACTACATCGTTGTCGGGCGTCCCATTACTCAGGCCAATGACCCTGTTGCAGCATACAGACGCTGTGTGGCAGAGTTTGTAGGTTGATATATGTATAAATACATACTGTTTGACCTCGACGGTACAGTTGCAGATTCGGCAGAGGGTGTTACCAATTCGGTATACTACGCATTATCTCACATGGGTATTGAAGTTGCCGATAAAAGCGAGCTTAAAAAATTTATCGGGCCTCCCCTGTCGTCATCTTTTAAAGAATTCTATAACTTCAGCGAGGATCAGATAAAAAAAGGAACTGCTCTATACCGCGAATACTATACAGATAAAGGAATAAACGAGGCTACTATATTTGACGGTATTGAACCGCTGCTTCACGAGCTTAAGACCTGCGGAAGAAAGATCATTCTTGCGACATCTAAGCCCGAGGTTTTTGCCGTAAAGATAATCGAGAATTTCGGGGTGTCCGAATATTTTGATGTAATAGCCGGCAGTACACTTGATGAAGAAAGAAACACAAAAACCAAGGTCATAGAATATGCCCTTGAAAAAGCAGGCGTGACAGATTTATCCGAAGCGCTTATGATAGGCGACAGAAAGCACGACGTTATCGGCGCAAATGAAACAGGAATCCGATGTGCATATATACTCTACGGATACGGAAACCGTGAAGAAGCCGAAGAATATAATGCAGATTATATTCTTGATACCGTAAATGATCTGGAGAAGTTTTTATTAAAAGGAGAATGAATTATGGAGAGAATTATTGCTAAAGACCTTTTATCAATCAACGCAGTTTTTTTAAGACCGCAGCAGCCTTTTACATGGGCAAGCGGCATTAAGAGTCCTATTTATTGTGACAACAGACTCACACTTTCTGCTCCGAGAGTAAGAGATGATGTTGAGAATGCTCTTGCAAGAGTTGTTGAGGAAAATTATCCCGACTGCGAAGTGCTCATGGGAACAAGCACGGCAGGTATCGCTCATGCCGCTATTACTGCGACTATACTCAATCTTCCTATGGGATACGTTCGTTCGGGAGCAAAGGATCACGGCAGAGGCAACCAGATCGAGGGCAAGCTCGAAAAGGGTCAGAAGGTCGTTGTTATCGAGGATCTTATCTCGACAGGCGGCAGCGTTATCGAGGTAGTAAACGCACTCAGAGAAGCAGGCGCAGAGGTTCTCGGTATCGCAAGTATCTTTACCTACGGTATGCAGAAGGGTATTGAAAGACTGAATGCAGCAAATGTAAAGAATATCAGCCTTACAAACCTTGACGTTATTGCAGACGTCGCAGCAGAACAGGGTTACATCAAGCCCGAAGATAAAGAAAAGCTCATCAGATTCCGCAACAATCCGTCCGATGAAAGCTGGATAGGTGAAGCATAATGAGAAGTGTTATTGATATTCTCGATCTGTCCACGGAGGAGATCGACGATCTCATTAAAACTGCGTGCGATATTATAGATGATCCCGATAAGTATGCCGAAAAGTGCAAAAGAAAGAAGCTTGCTACTCTTTTCTTTGAGCCGTCGACACGCACACGTCTGAGCTTTGAGGCAGCTATGTATGAGCTTGGCGGCAACGTTATCGGTTTCTCCGCTGCGAATAATTCTTCTGCTTCAAAGGGAGAAAGTGTTTCGGATACTGTCAAGACCGTGTCGTGCTATGCTGACATCATCGCTATGCGTCACCCTAAAGAGGGCGCACCGCTGGTAGCGTCTATGGCGGCAAGCGTACCGATAATAAACGCAGGCGACGGAGGACATAACCACCCGACGCAAACTCTGGCAGACCTTCTCACTATCTACCGTGAAAAGGGCAGGTTTGATAACCTGACTATCGGACTTTGCGGCGACCTGAAATTTGGCAGAACGGTACATTCTCTTATCAATGCGATGTCGAGATATAACGGGATAGAGTTCGTCCTTATCTCCCCCGAGGAGCTGAAGCTCCCCGACTATGTAACAAACAATGTACTCAAGAAGAAGAATATCCCCTACACCGAAACAACAGATCTGTTAAGCTGTATGTCCGAGCTTGATATTCTCTATATGACTCGTGTTCAGAGAGAGAGATTCTTCAACGAGCAGGATTATATCAGGCTGAAAGACAGCTATATTCTTACTCCTGACAAGCTTGAAACGGCGAAGGATGACCTTGCAGTTATGCACCCGCTGCCGAGAGTAAACGAGATCTCTGTTGCGGTTGACAACGACAAACGAGCTTGTTATTTCAAACAGGTATTAAACGGTAAATATATGCGTATGGCTCTTATAATGAAGCTTCTGGGGGTGGAGTAAATGGTTATAGATTCTATTAATAACGGTATTGTTATTGACCACATCACATCGGGCAGGAGTATGCTGCTCTATCAGAAATTAGGGCTTGATAAGCTCAACTGCACTGTTGCGATAATCAAAAATGCTCCGAGTACCAAAAACGGTCAGAAGGATATTATAAAAATTGACACTCTCATTGATCTTGACGTTGATATGCTCGGTTATCTTGACCCGGGAGTTTCGGTAAATATAATCGAGGACGGTAAGATCACGAATAAGTTTTTGCCCGAGCTTCCGAAAAGGCTTGTTGATGTTATCAGGTGCAAGAACCCGAGGTGTATCTCACAGGACGAGCAGGAGTTAAAGCATATATTCAAGCTTACCGACAGAGAAAAAAGGATTTACAGATGTATTTACTGTGAGAGTAAGGCGAAATAAAACACTATGAATAAAACTAAAGCACCTTTGATTTTTACGTCAAGGGTGCTTTTTTTCATTTTCATTATTGACATAGAAGTGCGTTTGTGATATGATTTTAGTATGATAAATCGGAATTTAGGGGAGTGGTGCATATATGAAAATTTCTTACAGAAGATTAACTGATAAAGAACTTGATATTTTTATTAAAATGCGAATAAATCAATTGCATGAAGAAGGAGCAAAAGAAGATATTGATATTGAGCCTGCATTAAGGGACTATTATCAGCGTCATATGGCAGATGGTACATTCATTTCTTGGATTGCTTTGGATAATGAAAAAATAATTGGAACAAGTGGAATGTCAATTGTAGAAAAGCCACCTTATTTTGGCTGTCCAAGCGGAAAAATAGGCCTTTTATCAAGTATGTTCACAGACAAAGCATATCGAAGAAAGGGCATTGCTAAAGAATTACTTTCAAGAGTTGTAAATGAAGCAAGAAAAAAAGGTTGTGGTACCGTTCAAATTACTGCTTCGGATATGGGAGTTTTACTGTACAGTAATTTCGGGTTTACAAAGAATGAGAATTTTATGCAATACAAGCTATAATATAAATTCTGATTTATAGTAAATAACTTTGTTTTTTATAGCACAACGAGATACTCACACCACAATCAAAAAATGCCCGAAGGCGGTTCGTTAGACCACTTTCGGGCTGTTACTGTTTATTTAAAGCCTTCCGTTAATAACAAGTATGATCAATATGCAGGTGACGAGAATTACTATTGACGAGATCATTACCAACGGTGTAATGACAAGCGGCTTCTCCCCTTTTTCTGTATCCGACGGCTTGCTCTCATTTTTTGGGAGCAGCTTCGCTTTTCTAAGAACAGTCACAACACTCTTGTATAAGAACAGCGTGAGGGCTGCATTAACAGTTCCCTTTAACAGATTGAACGGCAAAAATACAGTCGGCAGCATAGGCGCAATTACAGCTCTGTCCATACCTGTATAAATCGGTGTTATCAGATAGTTCCAGAGTATCATCATCACTGTCATTGATATTACACCGAGGATAAGTCCTATTACTGCGTTTTTGAACTTTGGCTTTCGGTAGTACAATATCGTAGATACTGTTACAAATACGCCCGTTGACAGCAGATTCATCACTAAACCGATAACTCCCGTAGAGCTAATGGTCACCATTTCGACTAAACATACCGCTGCGGTCATTATAAGCGCCGCCACAGGCCCGAAAATGAATCCGCCTATCGCTATCACCGCGTCCTTGGGATCAAGGCTCAGATAAGGCGCAGAGGGCATTATAGGTATACTGTGCATTAGCATTGTTGATACAAATGCGACCGCACAAAGCATTCCCATAATTGACAGCTTCTGTACATTGGTTGTTGATTTTGAATAATTGCTCATAAGAAAAACTCCTTTCCGATAAAGCACCGATATAAGTATTTATCGGCGCCCTTACTGCGGAGCAGGAAATCTGCATACACAGACATAACAAAATCCCCCTATGAAACACTCACAGGGGGCAGCTGTCCGATAGTATACCAAACCTCTCTCATCCGGACTATACCGTCGGCACAGGAATTTCACCTGTTCAACCACAATGGCTCACGGGCTTCCGATAAATCGGTTACCGTCGGTGGGGACTTTCACCCCGCCCCGAAGTTTCTGTTAATATTATACTACTATGTTATATTTTTGTCAATAGATAAATTCTGTTTTTCGATCAGAAACCGACACAATATATAGTCATTATTCTATACATAAAGATCATACAGCTCCGGTTTATATCCGCCTGTTATCTGTGCTTTACAAGAGCTTTGCCAAAGAATCACAAACGAATACAGCCGGCGCTCAACTACTATATATAGTAGTGTGTAGGAATTTTAGACACAAAATATAGTATTATATTGTTCAAGCCGACAAAATTCAGATTATA
Organism: uncultured Eubacteriales bacterium; assembly: GCA_900315255.1. Taxonomy (GTDB): domain Bacteria; phylum Bacillota; class Clostridia; order Oscillospirales; family Acutalibacteraceae; genus RUG592. The sequence goes on from OMYH01000063.1 coordinate 17,974, forward strand.
TCGGTTTTTTTAGCTTTTATTCGCTCAAAGGCACTTGACATTATGAGTTTTCTGGGCTATACTTAATCTTGCTCACCCCAATTAAGGGTACCATATAAATGTAAAGACATACTTTAATCAATACCGCACTGATATGGTTAAGAGAATACAAAAAGATACGGTTAAAAACCGTAGGGCGGTATTTGTGATATGCTGCCTTTACACAAGTTAAATTTTACGGGGGTAAAAAAATGATCAATGCTATTGTAAAACGTGACGGCAGAACGGTTCATTTTGATAAAGAAAAAATCGTTACTGCGATCTTCAAGGCAGCAGCCGCTATAGGCGGCAAAGACAGGGACGTTGCCGAGGATCTTGCCGATCAGGTTATTGAATATCTCGAAACAGAGTTAGGCGAGGGATGCGTGCCAAATGTGGAACATGTTCAGGATGTTGTGGAAAAGATCCTCATAGAGAACGGTCATGCCCGCACTGCTAAGGAATACATTCTTTACCGTGCCGAGCGTACAAGAATGCGTACCATGAACACAAAGCTCATGCGTATCTATGAAGATCTTACCTTTAAATCTGCAAGAGATAACGACATTAAAAGAGAAAATGCCAATATCGACGGCGATACGGCAATGGGCACTATGCTTAAGTACGGCTCGGAGGGCGCAAAACAGTTCTACGAGATGTATATACTGAAACCTGAGCACGCTAAAGCTCATGCATCAGGCGATATACACATACACGATCTTGATTTCCTTACTCTTACCACAACGTGTTGTCAGATAGATATTGAAAAGCTTTTCAACAACGGTTTCTGCACAGGCCACGGTTTCTTGAGAGAGCCTAACGACATTGCAAGCTACAGCGCACTTGCCTGCATTGCTATTCAGTCAAACCAGAATGATCAGCATGGCGGTCAGAGTATCCCGAACTTTGACTATGGTATGGCTAAGGGCGTTGCAAAGACTTACAGACGTATTTATCGTCAGAATCTTGCCCGTGCAATAGAGCTTCTCTGCGATGACGAGAATGCTCAGGAAACAGCCTTTGCTCTCGGAGATACAGCAGAAAAAGAAAGCGAATGTGTTCCGTCACTCAACGACGGCGAGGTTTATATGCACAGAGAGCTTGAGCTTCTCACCGAAAATTACGGAGATAAGATAGCAGGCAAGATTCAGAGATTCGCATATAACCATGCTCAAAAAGAAACAGACCGTGCCTGCTATCAAGCTATGGAAGCGCTTGTACACAACCTCAACACCATGCACAGCCGTGCGGGCGCTCAGATACCGTTCAGCTCGATCAACTACGGAACAGATACATCGCCCGAAGGCAGAATGGTCATCAAAAATGTTCTCCTCGCAACAGAAGCAGGACTCGGAAACGGCGAAACACCTATATTCCCTATCCACATCTTCAAGGTCAAGGAAGGCATCAACTATAATCCCGACGATCCCAACTACGATCTCTTCAAGCTTGCTATCAGAGTTTCGGCAAAACGACTTTTCCCGAACTTCAGCTTTATCGACGCACCCTTTAATCTTCCTTATTACAAAGAGGGTCACCCCGAAACAGAATGTGCTTACATGGGCTGCCGCACCAGAGTGCTTGCAAATGTATACGACAAAACAAAGGAGATCGTTACCGGAAGAGGCAATCTGAGTTTTACATCTATAAACCTTCCGAGAATCGCTATCCTGAGCAACGGCAACATAGATTTCTTCTACGAACAGCTCGACAGAATGATTGATCTCGTAATAGATCAGCTGCTTGCTCGTTTTGAGATACAGGCCAACAAAACTCCCAGGAACTACCCGTTCCTTATGGGTCAAGGTGTATGGCTTGACTCCGAAACACTGGGTAAAGACGACAAGATCATGGAGGTACTCAAGCACGGTACACTGACTCTCGGCTTCATCGGTCTTGCAGAATGTCTGAAGGCACTCATCGGAAGTCATCACGGAGAAACCAAGGAGGCTCAGAATTTAGGTCTTGAAATAGTAGGATATATGAGAAGAAGAATGGATCAGGCAAGTGAAAAATACGGTCTGAACTTCTCCGTCATAGCTACCCCTGCCGAAGGGCTGAGCGGAAGATTTGTAAAGATAGACGCAAAGCGTTTCGGTATTATTCCAGGTGTTACCGACAGAGATTACTACACAAATTCATTCCATATACCTGTTTATTATCCCATCAGCGCATTTGAGAAGATCAAGCTTGAAGCGCCGTACCATGCGCTTACAAACGGCGGTCATATCTCTTATGTCGAGCTTGACGGCGATCCGCTGCAGAATCTTGATGCATTTGAAAGCGTTATCAGAATGATGAAGGAAAGTGGTATCGGATACGGTTCTATTAACCACCCTGTTGACAGAGATCCCTGCTGCGGATATACCGGTATAATCGGCGATACCTGCCCTCAGTGCGGCAGATCCGAATCCGACGAAAGCTCGGGCTTTGAAAGGATCAGGCGTATCACGGGATATCTTGTAGGCTCGGTAGAACGCTTCAACAACGGCAAGCGTGCCGAAGTAAAAGACAGAGTCAAGCATGATGTAAACATTGAAAATGCAGAACAAATATAACTTTTTAAGAATAAAGGGACGGCTTTTATCAGTCGTCCCTGATTTTTTATTTGTAAGAATTTCCCTCATCACGGAAAAATGTGGGATAAATAAAAATTCATATTGAAAAAGAGCATAGGAAACTCCAAAATTGTAGTTGACGAGACAAACAAGAATGGAGA
>OMYH01000067.1 GCA_900315255.1 uncultured Eubacteriales bacterium
GTCTTCTCCTTGAGGAGAAGATGTCACGCAGTGGCGGGCACACGCCCGTCGGGGACGGCTCCCAGCCGCAGGTATTTCCGCCCGACATAATCAGAAACATCATTAATCGCCGCACATCTCATTTATTGTATATCTGACATTTTTTAAATGTATGCGTTAGCATTTGATTTTACTCCTATTGTTGCCGTGCGACAAACCCCTCATGATTGGCGATAAGAAATAAACTTATTATGCGGAAAGGTCTATTGTTAACAATAAAGCTGGACGGAACTTGCCCGTCGCCGTGCGGCGACCGCCGACCCCCTTCATGATTGTCGATAAGAAATAAAGCTGATGTGCGGAAAGGTCTATCGGTAATAATAAAGCAGGGCGGAATTTGCCCGTCGCCGTGCGGCGACCGAGGGAGAAGGCTAATGTTAACAATAAATCATGACCGAATCCACTCCACGCTTGAAAAAGCTCCACACCATTCCTTCTGATCAAAGCTGATTCTGCGGCTCGGTGTACGGGAGAATTGAGATCTCGAGATTACCGTTCTTTGTTCTCAGCTCGTCAATGAAACGCTTTTCCTCTGTGGGGTCTATCATACGAATCTTGAACGACAGCCTGAACATTGAACCCATACCGGTTGTTTTTACGCCAACGTTCTCATAGCTCGAAAGGTAGTGAGAGAATGTATCATCAAATACATTTGTGTATTCCAATGATTCGGGGATCGTCACTCTGAGCAGCTTATCCATAGACATACTTTTGTGTTCAAATACGAGCAGCATCGACAATATGAAGTATATAACAGCCATGCCTATCAGAATTACGACACCGTATCCTATGTATCCCATACCAAATGCTATTCCTGCGCTCATTGCGATAAGCACAGTCACCAGCTCATCGGAGCTGCCCTGCGCGCTCCTGAACCTTATCAGACTGAATGCTCCGCCGATCGCAACTCCTGCGCCTATGTTGCCGTTTACGAATGTTATTACTGCGGCTACAATGAACGGCAAAATTGCTGCCACCGTGAAAAACCTCTTCGCCGATTTCACCTTGAATGACATCAGCCATGCGTATAGAATACCCGACAGTATAGCAACACCTGCCATTATAAAGAACTGCGGCGCTGTCACCGTAGCTGTGTAAATCGAATCAAACATAATTTATTCTCTCCTATCCTCAAAAATTCCTTGTTTTCATTGTTTGCATTTTATATGCCGTGCCGTACTTTGAAAAGCTGCCCTTGTATATTTTCCCCTCGGACAAAATCGCAGTGAGCCACAGCGGCACAGCCTGCTGAACCTTAACCTCAAGGATCGTGCTGCCCTCGGGAAGCAGCGATATTCCGTCCATAGAGGTCGTGAGATTGAGCTTATCCGCTCTGTATCTCGGGTTGTGGTCGATCGTCAGCCTGAGATCTCCGTTCGGCTGAAAATAGGCTATCCTGTCATAAACTATCAGACAAGCGGGCGCAAGCTCTTTGTAATAATCACGGAAGTATGTGATCTCGCTGTTTATCTGTCCGCCTGCGCAGATATCTCCCTGCCCGTCGAAGAATTTGTTGACAAGCGGTATCGTTGACTGAACCCTTCGCTTGTATACTATGCCGTATGCCTTGCGTTTAAGCTCCAGGAATACGGGCGATGTATCTGTAGCGATTCCGTATGAACGAAGCCTTATTTTCTCCTTGAACTTCGGCTTCTCTATAGATGTGCGGATAAGCCGATAATCGGGCGTATCATAATATAACGAGGCTATCGATGTAAGTCCGTACTTATCGATCTCCATATGACCCTTGACAGCCTCCTTGAAGTATTCTGTCTGCTCCGCCGTGAGGATATATTTCATCTCATAGCGTTTCATTACAACAACAGGCTTTTGAACCTCTGCCATATCCTCACCCCCGTTACAATGCTATCGTCAGATTAAACTCGCCGTCCTTGACCTCGGCTCCGACTCTGCCGCCCATAGCTTTTACAGTATCCTTAACAAAAGAGAGTCCCAGTCCTGCGGTATCAGATGTATCCGCATTATCAAGCGTAACGAATCTGTCGAAAATTATGTCAAGCGAACCTGCAGGCAGCTGTGTGTCGTTTGTCTGAATGATCTTCACCCTCTCATTTTCACGCACAAGTCTGAATTTCGCCCTGCTCTTTGCAAACATAAGCGAGTTGTCTGCAAGCTCTCTGATCACCCTGCGTATCCGCTCAACATCTCCCTGTATGGTGATGTTATCCTCAATATCCATTGTGAGATCAATGTTGTGTTCTCTGAACTTCTCTCGCCTGCCGTCAATCACCGAGATCATCATATCGGAGAGATCGAACTCTCTGACTGTGTCGCCCTCATAATTAATGAACGACAGTGTTCTCAGATCCTTGACCAGCGAGGTCATCCTTCTGACCTGCCTGTTGATCGAGCTTGTTTCATCACTCACGCCGTTTTCTTTTTCTATAAGCTCTGTGTTTGCGTTGATTATCGTCAGCGGCAGCTTGAAGTCGCTCTCGACATTTGCGATGAACTGCCTTTGCTTCCGATCGGCGTCTTCAAGCGGACGAATGAGCTTTTTGCTGATGATCTGCAGAACAAAGAAGCTTATTATCAGACCTGCCAGCTCTCCTATAACAGAGATAACAAGAATTCTGTATGACGGGAACAGCTCTCGTCCCTGATCTATGATCGTAACATAAGTTCTGTCCTTATATTTATATACCCTGTAGCGGTACGTTCCGTTTGTCCAGCCTGTCGGGTTCTCGTTGAGCAGGCTTTCAGCCCAGTAGTATGCGTCATACTGATCTACCGCCGATATATTATAGACGATATTCTTCGCTCTGCCGTCCTTGTAGAACATATATGTGAAGTACCTGACTGACTTGTTCGTTTCGGGCGACTGCGGACCCATAGGTCCCATTCCTTTCGGATGTCCTTCTGTGCCGCGAACGGCTTTGTCGCCGCTGTCGGGTATATCCTTCGTTTCGGCTCTCTCGGCAGGATTTTTCTTCTGACCTTCAACCCCTGTACCGCCTTCAAACGATCCGTGTCTGTCTGCGATCGTCTGCGTTATCTTGTCTGCGTCATCGGCAGCCATAGTAAAATTCAGTCCGTTGATAACAGCAAGTATAGCTGTCAGCAATACAAAAACAGACGCTAAAGAATATAAAACTATCTTACTTCTGACTTTATCCATTCTCATTCACCAGCCTGTAACCCTTTCCTGAAATATACTTTATCCGTGACGTCTTGTTCAAGCGGCTAAGCTTGATGTTCAAAGCGTCTATATACACGCTTTTGTTTTTAACAGTGACAGGCTCTTCTCGTGACAGCAACCCCATTATGTCTGTCTCCTCACCTGTCACACGGACTCCGTCCATCAAAAACCGCTTTGTATCTATATTTGCATCTCCGGCTGCAAAGGATTTCCCCGACTGTTTCTTGTCAAGAACACTCTTTAAGCACGCTCTCATCTCATCGGGTAAAAACGGCAGCGGCAGATATGAGCAGGCGATATCACGCTCACACAGCATTTCGGAGCTTATCCGTCTTTCCGAAATCACTATCGACGATATGCCTTTATTGTTCAAAATTCCAAGCAAAGCCTTTAGCTCCACCCTGTGCAGTGTTTCTTCTATGATAACTATATCAAACCTCTGCGACTCAAGATAAGTCAGCGTTTGTATTCCGTCAAACGCCGAGGTCACATCCGCTCCGTCAAGCTGCAGCAGCCTGCCGTATGAATGCAGCAGATCTCTGTCCGAAGCGGCGAACAGAATTTCCAAATCGGTCACCTCTTTGCATTGTTTTTTCTGATTATATTTTACATTATTCTCCTTAAAAAAATCTTAAAAGGATACTTAAAATTTACTTAAGGAACCACTGATTAAAAAATCATAAGGACGCAAAGGAATTATCCCTGCGTCCCCGATATAGCTTTAATAAATCACAATAATACCGTCCTTCGGAACAGTACCGCTCAGCTTGCCGCCCTCTGCGGTGAATTCTGCGCCTGTGACCTTATCCTTGTAAGTGCCGTCTGCAAGGACTGTTTCAGCTCCTTCAATAGTATAATCCGATCCTCTGTTGATGATAACAGCGCCCTTGTCGCCTCGCTCGATCATGAGAACCTTCTTGTCATCATCGAGGTTTGAGAGCTTCTCGTCAAGCCCTGCCATCTCGTTGCGGAAATGATTGAGAGCAGTCACATTGGGACTCTTATATCCGTCTGAGCCTACGCTGCCTATTGCGTTGTTGCCCCACTGGCTGTCAAGAGAGCTTCCGTTCGGCCTGCTGAAGAACAGCGGTGCGCCGCCGCTTCTTGCGGCAATGATCGCCCAGCCGAATTCAACGTCGGATTCTTCAAGCTTCTCCCATGAACCGTCGTTGCAGTAATTATCATGAGATTCGACCCATGTGACGAACTTATCCTCGTCAACACCCTTTGCAGAATAGGATTCTATGTTGGATAAGCTCACATTGCCCAGCGCTGCCGACCTGATATTCTCACCGTATGCAGACGCCGTTACACTCATGAGCTTTGCGTAATCGGCGATACGGTCGCAATCCCCCTGGAGTATCTCTCCGTACTGGAACTCCGCTCCGTTGTCAAGAACTACCGTCCAGAAATCAGACGCATACTCGGGATCGTCATCGGGCAGCTCAATATGCTTTGCGGCATCGAATCTGAAGCCCGACGCACCCGCAGCGATGACCTCCTTGAGGTATCTCAGCTCATACTGCTGAACCTTCGGCTCTTGTGTATTGAGGTCGATAAGTCCGAGGAGATCGTTCTGCGTCACCTGCTTGCGGCTCGAATAGCTGCCGATCTCACCTCTGTCGTGGAAGGGTTTTTCGCATATATCAAAGATATTCTTCTGAACTGCGCTGCGGTCGCTCGACACATGATTGAGCGGAACATCAACAATGATCTTCAGTCCCTTCTTTTCTGCCTCCTCGCAAAGGTGCTTGAACTTCTCCTCCGAACCGAGCTGGTAGTTGCCTATGACATAATCTGTCGGCTGATAGTGATAGTACCACTTGCCCGTGTCTTCGCTGTAAAGCGACATTCTGCCGCTCTCGCCGACCTTGCACTGGTTGATAGGCGATGTCTGTATCGAGGTATAGCCCGCCTCTTTGATATCGTCCAGGTGTTCTGTAATTGTGTCAAAGCTCCAGCACCATGCATGAAGTATAGCGCCGTAATTCATAGCGATAGTTCCGTCATCGTTTTTCTGATATGCTCCGTCAAACGGCTTCTTCTCCTCATCCGGCTCTGCCTCGGAGGAGGTTGTTCTGCCGCTTTCGGAAGACGCGCTTTTTTCCGAAGCAGACTCAGACCCCGCAGACGCTGACACAGACGAACCGTCATCTTCTATAACAGCCTCAAGATTCGGGTCTCTCGGCGGCGCGATTCCCGGCGGAAGACTTCCGCAGCCTGCCATAATTGCCGACGCTGTCGTGAGCATCGCAAGAAAGATACTGACTGTTTTTTTGTTCATATGTACCACTCCTGTTCAGTAAATATATTATTATTATTATTATTATTATTCTAACGGCTCAACATCATCAAAATATACTCTGTCGTCGCCAAAAAACTCTCTTTTATAGCTTTCGTCCTCATATTCGTCAACACGCTTTTCGTACGGTACTCTTGCCCAAACCTCTCCCACACGGTCACGCATCCACAATGACGGCGTGATCCTCATCGAATAGCCGCAGCCGTCCTCAACAGCCCAATCAAAGGGCTTTGCCTGCGGCAGGCCGTACACCGACAGCAGCGTCATTATCACTCCGCCGTGAGTCACGATAACGGCATTGGTATTCCCCGTAGAGATCAGTCCGTCCACTATATTCTGAAAAATATTGCATACTCTTCTTGTAAACTCCGCTCCGCTCTCGCCCTTGGGCGGCTTCACAGAAGTATCCCCGGCAAGCCATTTTCCGAACTCCTCGCTGCCCGACAGACTCTCCGCCGTTCTGCCTTCCCACTCGCCGAAGCTGCATTCGCGCAGCTCGTTTATCACGATCGGTTCAATCGCAGGATATATTATCCTGCAGGTATCTATGCACCTTTTCAGCGGACTTGTGAACACAACAGTCGTTCCGGGATAATCGAAAGCCTCGTCAAGTTCTTTCAGCTCCCGTATACCCTCCTCGCTCAGAGGTACGTCCTTTGTCCCGACATATTCTCCCCTGCGTGTTTCTTCACAAGCTCCGTGCCTGATGAAGTGTATCTGATATGATTTCATAAAATCGCTCTTTTCTCTTTACAAATTGTAATAATTTGGTTATACTGATAGTATAATTCTCAAAAGGACGTGTTAGAATGAACAAAGATTTTCCTCGTATCATAACGCTTCTCCGTGAAGAAAAGGGCTTAAGCCAGAAGCAGGCAGCGTCAGACCTCGGCATTTCACAGCCTCTGCTTTCACACTACGAAAAGGGGATCAGAGAATGCAGTCTTGATTTCGTCGTCAGGACGGCGGATTACTATGATGTAACCTGCGACTACCTGCTTGGCAGGAGTGTGATCCGCAGCCCGTCATCGGGCGAAAAACCGCCGCTCGACGCTGATTACTCAATTCAGGACACATACACAGGCACAGGCAAGATAAACCATCTTGTAAAATACAACAGAAAAACGATCTCCGATTCGCTTGGGATCATATTCGATCAGATCGGCAGACTCGACAACATCGGGCTGCTGCACGAATGCACATCGGTACTTTTCTCTGCGGTATACAATATATTCAGGATCATATACTCTTCAAACCACAAAAATCCACGAGGGATCTTCTCCGTACCCGACCACATCTACAAGGGCAGACTCAGGGCAATGCAGGCTGTCGCCGAAAACAACGCCGAGAGCATCTCCCGAGGACTTCCTGTCTCGGAATACCGCAGTCTTGACCGCACAAAACAGGTTGAGCTGTCACCCGAAATAATCAGCGAAAGCTACCCGCTCATGTCGGAATCCCTCCTAACGCTTATACAGAGTACAGAAAAGCGTATGACAAAGCTGTAGGAAGTACCGCGCAAATACCGCCTGACGTTTGCTGAGAATCTGTGCGGTATTGCCTTTTAGAAAACAACGGAGTTCCGACCAAGCTTATTATTATCTTTATAAAAGCTTAGATCAGAACTCCTTTTTCTTTATTATTCTACACTATTATATTATTTAATTATTCTTCCTGACCGGACTCTTCGCTGCTATCGCTGTCAGTGTCGCTGTCGGAGGATCTTCTCTCGCTGTCTTCGGGCTTAGGCTCTGCACCCTTGCTTACCTTTATGACCAAAGACGAGCCGTATTCGAGCTTATCTCCGGGAGCATGGGCGTCATAACCTATCACAAGTCCCTTTTTGACCGTATCGCTGTACTCAAAGATCTGCGTTGTAACAAAGCTCTCATCTCCGAGCAGCTGCGCAACCTGGTCAACAGTTTTGCCCTCGATCTTCGGCAGCTCTCTCTGCTTTGCTCCCTTACTAACGGTTATATACAGAGAATATCCCTGTGTTTCCTCCGAATAAGCCTCGGGGAACTGCGACGCTATATATCCCTCCGGTACGTCGTCGCTGAATTCCTCCTCAACAGCCTTAAGGAGCTGATAATCGGGGGTTTTGTCTGCTTCTTCAACAGCGATCTCGTATTTTACGCCCACGAGATTCGGAACGGTCACAAGCTCGCCGGTGATCTCAACGTCGCTGTCGGAGGCTGCGTTCTCGGGTTCAAACATCTTCGCAAACGGGTTCTCCTGAAGCCAGAGTGTGCCTATGATAACGAATATCACAAGAGAAACTATGCACGAGATAACGCCGTAAATGCGGGAACCGCTTCTCTTTTTTCTCTTTTTCTTTACGGGTACGTCATCATCGTCATCGTCAAAATCAGGCTGCGACATCTCTTCTTTGATCGTCTTAGCGGTGGGCGCTGCCGAAAGCTCGGCTTTGAGATCGACAAACGAGCCAAGTCTTTTGTCCCTGTCGAACTGCAGTCCGTCAGCAAGCGCCTGGCGTACATAAGACGGAAGATTCTTGTTTACAGCCGTACTGATCAGCAGTCTGTTGTCCTTGCGGCGTTTTTCAACGTCCTCGGGAACGCTTCCTGTGAGAGCATAGAAAAGCGCAGCCGTAAAGCCGTATATCTCGGTGCTTTCGTCAAGCACGGAATAATCGTCGTATTGTTCGGGAGCGGAGCAGCCCGAAATAAGCATAGGTCTTAAATCGGTACCCATCTTTCTCATCTCGGGTATCGAGAAATTCTGCAGCTTCAGCTTTCCCTCGGTATTTATCTTGAGGTTTCCGGGTCCTATGCCGTAGTGAGAAATACCGTTGCGGTGCATTTTTTCGAGCGTATTCAAAAGCGGCATAAAGAGTGTTCTCGCTGTTTCCCAACTGATGCGGCCGCCGTGTTTTTTGATATAGTCTGAAAGCGAAACAAGAGTTTCTCTCTCTTCTATCACATATGCTGTGTTATTCTCAATAAAAATATCCGATACCTGAACAACAGCCGAGCAGTCCTTTAGTCTTGCGAGCGTTCTGTTATATTCAAGATATTTTCCGAGCAATCTTTTATATGCCGACGCCTTCTCAGAATTGAGAACTATCTTGCTGCTGTCCTTTTTTCTTGCGCACAGTCCGTTCGGAAGGAACTCCCTGATATTAACGACCTTGTTCATATTATTATCAAAAGCAGCATATTTTGTGCTTTCGTTATTGCTCATCAGCTTTTTGCCTACAATGTATCTGCCCTTCTGAAGCTCTGCCCCAAGCGGCAAAAACGGCAGGCTCTGCTTTGAAGCCGTATCAAATCCACATACGGGGCATTTTGTTTTTCCCTCGTCAAGCGGTCTGAAACAGCCGTAACAAACATTTGTCATCTAATCACTCCATAAAACTTTATACTCAATATATATTCAAATAAACAAACTAACTCTATTCTAATGAATTATATCACATTTCACACATCAAATACAACCTTTATGCATACGAATAATGATTACAGTTTTGTAAGTAACCGATTTACGCTCCTGTAATATCGACGATATGCTCAAATAATTTCTTTTCTTCAAACAATTCCTCATAGATCATCAGATCTTCATACTTAAACACATTGAAGACGACCTTAATATCGCTGCGGTGTTTTTTCTTATATTGCGACACGGTTTTCAGGGCGATCTTTGCGGCGTCATACTGCGGAAAACCGAATACTCCCGTAGAAATACAGCAAAAGGCGATACTTTTGCAGCCTGTTTTTTCGGCGGCTTCAAGGCAGCTGATATAGCACGACTCAAGTGTTTTACGGTGTTTCTCCCGGAGAAATCCGTTGACTATCGGCCCTACGGTATGTATTATGTACCGACTCGGCAGATTAAATGCAGGCGTTACCTTAGCTTTGCCCGAAGGCTCTTCGTGACCCTGTTCTTTCATTATATCATAGCACAGGTTCCTGAGCTGAACCCCTGCATATGTATGAATACAGTTATCTATACAGTTATGCAGCGCGCGAAAGCAGCCGAGCATTTCCGAATTGGCGGCATTTACGACAGCGTCGCACCTCAGAGTTGTTATATCACCCTGCCACAAATACATTTCCTTGGCGCTCTCCGTCAGATCGTTTATATCTGTTATCCCCTTTTCGGCAATAGCCTCTTTAAGGTATTCGTCCTGTATCTTCAGGAACTCCTCGCTTATCGGAGCAGGATACCTCTCATTCATGAGAGCTCTGAGGAGATTTTTCTGCTGTGTGATCTCTGTCGGTATTCTGAGGACCTTTTTGCCGCCCTCTGATGACAATTCTTTTATCAGGTAGATTCTTCGCTGATCCTGAGTCATTCTCACCGCCCCCTTCTATCTAATTATAGCCTATTGAAAATGATATGTCTATTGTTTTTTATTTTTCTTAATTATTAATTCACATTTTATTAAAAATATTCGTGTCGGATTATTGACAATCGGGACGAACCGTTGTATAATAAGATACAGTTTGAGGGTAATAATAATTACTCAAAGCGGAGCAGTTCTGATGTTGCTCCGCCTTTTTCTTTATTTATTGTACATAGTATCGGACTACTCTATAACAAACAATTCACAAGGACAAAATATTACACCCTTAAGCTGTAAACTAACAACCTTGGACTTGGAATTCCCGATATTCCCAATATTCTCAATAGTCTCACAAGTCCCTTAATACAATGTTTTAAATGAGACAATTGAGAAAAACCCTGATTCTATGCGGGTCTATTCAATTTTCTCAACCTTCTTTCACGTGAGACAATTGATGACAAAGT
>OMYH01000001.1 GCA_900315255.1 uncultured Eubacteriales bacterium
GTGATATGTTAAGCTTGGCAGTACTAATAGGTCGACAGCTTGACCATTTCAAAGGTCTATTGAAGTTTAGAAGCTTTGTTCAGTTTTGAGGGTGCTTGGATCATGCACTGAAATTGTTAAGGGTACGGTATGTACCCTTTTTTTGTTACATGGAGTGTGATAATTGTGAGAACAAGACGTATACCTCGTCCGCTGATTATTGTGCCGCTTGTGATCGGAATATGCTTTGTGTTGTATATTCTCCTGAACTTCATCTTCAGTCCCTATTGGGACAGTGTGTACACACCGACCGGGTATTTTTCGATGGCTTCCATGAAGCGTACCGGGCAATCCGATACCGTGTATACAAAACAGCAGGCTTGTGATGATATTGACTATCTTGTAAAATATCTGAAAAGAGTTCATCCCGATTTCATCGACGGGATACCCGATGATCTTACAAAGCTTATAGAAGATAAGAAGGATTCATTCGGTGAAGAGGTCGGTACGATAGAGCTGTGGCGGGCTGCAGCCGAGATTACGTCTGCCGTCGGCGATTCCGAAACCCTGGTTATGCCATCGTTTGAACAGGATTACCTTGTCGATTATATCAATAAAATCGACTCCGGATATACTCCTGTTTCCGTAAACGGCAAGACTGTCGGTGAGCTCCTTGACGATAACTCACGATTCTTTTCTTATGATACCGATGTGTACGGTGAAAGGCTTATCACAGCACTGATTCAGAGTAGGGACGGGCTTGAATTCCTGAATATAAATTCCGATAAGATTATCATAACCTATCTTAATAACGGTGCAACAGAAACCGCCGAATATACCGAAAGTGACTTTTTCCCATATGAAGACGCTGTGAGTATGATCGTTCAGACTGATCAGCAGCCTTATAACTATGAGATATTACCGAAGGAGAATATAGGTCTGTTAACTATTGATTCATGCGACTTCGACAGTGAATTCAAAAAGTTTCTGTATGAGTTCTTCGGCGAGGTTGACGAGAATGACATACATAATATTATTATAGATTTTTCCGATCTGTCTTCGGGTACATCGCAGGTTGCCGATGAAATAATCATGTATCTCTCCGTCGATGAAGTCACTATCCCCGGCGGCGAACAGCGTATGGGTCCGTATATGATGAAGTGGGACTCCGAGAAACAGCAGATCAATCATTATGACGATCTTCTTTATGACGGTAATGTTTATCTGTTGATCTCCGAAAAAACTGCCTCGGCAGGTGTTATGGCTTCGGAGATGCTCATTGACAACGGCCTTGCAGTGTCTGTCGGCACTCCGTGCGGCACCATGCCCGATTGCTGCGGCGATGTTGCAGTGTTCCAGACTCCTAACGCTGTGTTGTCGTTTCAGATCTCCACAAAGCGATTCAATAGGATAGACGAGAGTAAATCGGGGCTTCCGCTTGAACCCGAGGTTATTTGTGAGGGCGATCCTTTAGAGGAAGCAATAAACATGATCAATAAGTAATTTAACCGCTTGCAGGTGCTTAAAAACCTTGCTGAGCGGTTTAATCTTATAATAATATTTTTATTTTTATAATTGTATTTATGTGTTGAGTATGGTATAATTTCTATGCCAAATAATTCTTAGACATTAAAACCTTCTGTGACACAGCAACAGAAGCTGAAACGGATACCGAAACAGAGAGCGATACAGATACGGCGATGTAAACAACGACGGCAACGTTACCGCTAAAGACAGTATGCTCATTCAGCGTTATGCAGTACACCTCATCAAACTTGACGACACACAGCTCAAAGCCGCAGACGTGAACGTCGACGGCAAGGTTACCAATAAAGACGCATTAGCTATTCTCCGCTTTACGATCGGATATAAGGTCGAAGGACTGTCATAATTTTTTTGATCTCCCTCTGTAAAAAAGAGGGAGATTATTTCAGTATTATAGAAATTCAAGCAGGTGAAATTTAAAACTTTAAAGTGCAACTCTCAATTATGTGAGATTGTCAGTAAAACATCAGTTTATATTTGTATAAACATACAAAAATTACATTTCTAACTGAAAACTATTGACTAATTGGCGATTTTAGAGTACAATTAAACCATCAAAGTTAAAGGGGGAGTCCGCCTTATGGTCAGATCAAAGCGCAATCTTATTATTTTTTTACTCGCATCGTTAGTTTTTCTAATAGCTATTCTATCCCCTTGTCTTGTTTTATCTGCAGGAGCATCACAGCCGGTCAGGGGAGATATTAACCATAACGGAAGGCTTGATGCAAAGGACGCTATGCTTATACAGCGTTTCACAATTAATTTATCCAGCTTTACGGCAGAAGACTTTAAAACCGCCGATGTTAACCAAGACGGAAGTGTAACGGCCAAAGACGTTATTTTTGTTCTGCGTTGTGTTATCGGACTGAGCTCTCTTGACAATATTATGCCGAGTGTGAGCGACTTCGAACAGATACAGGCCAATGTCACCGTGACGAAAGCAGACGAAGAGAACGAAGCTTTAAGGCAGCAGGCGATCGAGGTCACACGTCTTGTGAATATCGAGCGTGAAAAAGAAGGTCTTGTACCGTTGGAGCTTGACGAAACTCTTTGCAAGTATTCAACTGTCCGCGCCGAAGAAACGATTGAGCTTTTTGCTCATGAAAGACCCGACGGCAGACCGTGGTACAGTATTATGGATGATAATGACATAGATTACTGCAAGGGCGGAGAGAATATTGCTGCAGGTTACAAGTCGGCAGAGATAGTGGTTACAGCATGGATGGGTTCGGAAGGACACAGAGCAAATATCATGAATCCCGCATTCCGCAAGATCGGAGTAGGCTATGTTTATTATGCTGATGATCCGTACGGACATTATTGGCAGCAAATGTTTACAGACTAAAATCAATACATAACAAGTATCGCCGTCTTAGGACGGCGGTTTTTTTTAATAATGCTATTGCAAAAAGAATTGCGTAGTGCTATAATTGTATAGGTAGTATGCGGCAATGCGCAGAAATTTGTGTAATTTCGCATATCGGAATATTATACCGCAAATGCGGTAAGGAGGAATTTCAAAATGATAGACTACAAAGCAAATATGAAAGCACCTATTTACTATCAGTCAGACTGCAACCTTTCACTTCTTGACGGTCAGACGATCGCAATTATCGGCTACGGCAGTCAGGGTCACGCTCACGCTCTTAACCTTAAGGAGTCGGGCTGCAATGTTATTATCGGACTTTACGAAGGCAGCAAGTCATGGGCTAAGGCTGAAGCACAGGGCTTTGAGGTATTCACAGCTGCCGAGGCTGCAAAGAGAGCAGACATCATCATGATCCTTATCAATGATGAGAAGCAGGCTGCTATGTATAAGAAGGACATCGAGCCGAACCTTGAAGAGGGCAATATGCTTATGTTCGCTCACGGTTTTGCTATCCATTTTGGTCAGATCGTACCCCCCGCATTCGTTGACGTTACAATGATTGCTCCCAAGGGACCCGGTCACACGGTAAGAAGCGAATATCAGGAGGGCAAGGGTGTTCCGTGCCTTGTTGCAGTTCAGCAGGATGCTACAGGCAAGGCTAAGGAGAGAGCGCTCGCTTATGCGCTCGGTATCGGCGGAGCAAGAGCAGGCGTTCTTGAAACGACATTCAGAACAGAAACAGAAACAGACCTCTTCGGTGAGCAGGCTGTTCTCTGCGGCGGCGTATGCGCGCTCATGCAGGCAGGCTTTGAGACTCTCTGCGAGGCAGGCTACGATCCGAGAAACGCTTACTTCGAGTGTATCCACGAGATGAAGCTCATCGTTGACCTTATCTATCAGTCAGGCTTTGCAGGCATGAGATATTCCATCTCCAACACAGCAGAGTACGGCGATTACATCACAGGTCCGAAGATCATCACAGACGAGACAAAGGCAGCTATGAAGAAGATCCTTGCAGACATTCAGGACGGTTCGTTCGCTAAGGAGTTCCTGCTTGATATGTCACCCGCAGGCGGTCAGGCTCACTTCCGCGCTATGAGAAGAAAGGCTGCAGAGGCTCCGTCCGAGGTTATCGGTGAAGAGGTAAGAAAGCTCTACAGCTGGTCAAACGAGGATAAGCTCATCAACAACTAATAGTAAGATTAATAATTTTAATATAACTAAAGCAGGGCAGCTCATCAGAGGTGCGCCGATAAAGAAGTTTTTAGGATTTGAAGATAAGGTTGCATAACCTATGCGGTTATGCAGCCTTTCTCTTTTTGTCGTACTTCATACTGTCAGCAACGGCAGTCGTTACGGCAACGTCGAAACGATAGTGAATCTCGATCTCCTGTGTGCGATGCCCACTGCTCTTGTCAGGAGCGTGAACGACTATCTTGCTGATAAGCTCATGCATGAGCTCAGGTGTCAGCTCCGTGATATGCTCATACTTCCGTACTGCCCGAATGAATGCAGTTACATCGGAGGACCTCTGCTCTGCCGTTTCGATATAAGCAGTCAACCCAGCTACGGTTGATCGGAGTGCCTTCTGTTCATCCTCATATCCCGCTGACATCACCGAAAATCTTTCACACCATATTTCATTGAATATTTAATCAGGGATTGACGAAACATCATCTTTTGTGTTACAGTATTCATAGCAAATAGGAGTCTCCTTTGTTATTGTTTGCTGTGGTAAATTAACTGTAACACAGATTCTTCCTATTTGCTATTATTTTTTATATCTGTAACATATCAATTGTAAACCTACAGTTCAGAATGTAAGAAATGCACTTCCATCACTTGAAAAATACAGAGAATTGTGATATAATATTATGTATCAGCTATTAATATATCAAAATCGAGGTGGATACAATGAAAACATATGTTGAAACTAAGTCGAACGGTATCGTTTCTCCCAAGAAGGGCAGTAACAAGCGTGCCTTATATGAACATCAGAAAAAGGCTATGGCTAATCTTGATATTATCAATCGTAACAGTTCATACAGCACTCTTGTTGTCCTTCCGACTGGTGGAGGAAAGACTTATACCGCTGCCGTGTGGCTTCTAAGAAATGCCATTGACCGCAAAAAGAAGATACTTTGGATTGCTCACAGGCAGACGCTTCTCGATCAAGCTGCTGAAACATTTCAGAACTACGCTTATTCTGACGTCATACCAAGCATTTCGTCGTTCCGCTACAGAATCATTTCAGGAGCGACCGAACATGACCGGACAATAGATATAAACAAGAAGGATGATTTGCTTATCATCAGTAAGGATAGTATAGGACGTAATCTCGGAGCTTTGGACGCATGGCTCAACGGCGAAGATGAAGTATACCTGATTGTTGATGAAGCACATCACTCAACTGCAAAGACCTATCGAAAAGTGATTGATTATGTGAAAGGAAAAGTAGCAAACGTTAAGCTGATTGGACTAACCGCAACGCCTTTCAGAACAGCCGAAAGCGAACAAGGTTTGCTTGCCAAGATATATACGGACGGAATAGAAAATGGAATGTTCGTCCACAACGATAAGGGTATCACATATCAAATATCGCTGAAAGAGCTAATCAACAGGCAGATACTTTCACAACCGATTATAGAGAGCTATCATACAGGCGAGGATTACGGTCAGTTTCTGGGAGCGAAAGACCTTGAAACGATACAACATTTTGATATTATCCCAGATGACCTTGCGGAAGAAATGGTCAATAATGCTGCCCGCAACAAGTTCATCGTCGAGAAATACGTTGAGAATAAAGAAAAGTACGGGCAAACTATAGTGTTTGCTTTGAACGTCAATCATGCAATCGCGCTGTCTGCGCTGTTCAATCATTATGGCATCAAAGCAGGGTATGTTGTGTCATCTGTAAAGGATATGGTCACAGGTGCAGTGATTAGCCGTGAAGATAACGCCGCAGTTTATGAGGGGTATAAAAACGGTGAGATCCAAGTTCTCGTCAACGTTAATATCCTGACAGAGGGCGTTGATCTGCCCAAAACACAAACAGTATTCCTTACAAGACCTACCGTTTCCAAGATACTCATGACCCAGATGATCGGCAGAGCCCTCAGGGGCGAAAAGGCAGGCGGAACCAAGAATGCCTATATTGTTTCCTTTCTCGACAATGGATTGGATAAGATCGCATGGTCTAACCCCGAAACGATATTTGAGGACAACAACGATTTTGCCAACACCAAGACCGAATATGAAAAGCGTGATATTCGACTTATCGCCATATCGAAGATAGAAGAATTTGCAAAAATGCTTAACGATTCCGCTGATACGAAAGAGCTTGAAAAGGCTCCTTTCACACAGCGTATCCCTATTGGTATGTATGCCTTTACATATCTCGAAGAAAACGGCTTGGATATTTCCTATCAGGTCATGGTTTATGACAGCACCAGAAGTGCTTATGAGCAGCTTATGGAGAACTTGCCCGTTCTGTTCAAGGAGTATGGCGAAGACAAAGAATACATATCGACCGAAAAGCTGTCGGAAATGGCAGGGCAATGCCGTGATACCTTTTTCTTGGGCGAGATGATTCCTCCCTACGACGAAAAGGACATCATCAATATTTTGAAATACTATGCTCAGTATGATTCTGCGCCTACATTCTATACCTTTGATGATCTTGATAAAAGCAAGATTGACGTATGTGCAATAGCCGGATACATCGTTAAGCAGAAAATGGATCCCGTTACGCAGTCTGCTTATATTCAGCAGCTTTGGAATGACGGAGATGACAATGTTCTTAGACTGTTTTTCGGCAGACAGAAGTATTTCTACAACCAGCTTAACCGAGAGATACTCAGGATAACTTCGCCTTTCCTTTTTGAGGATGATGAGGATAACGTAGTATACGGTAAACGTCAGTTTGAGGATATGACACTATATGAGATTGGAAGAATAGACCCTAACTACGAGAAAACACTCCGTGATACAGCTTTTGATAAAGCCAAGACATCAGATGGACAGTATGCCTGTGCACACTGTGGAAGAAAATATACCAACCGTATCATGTTGCAGGTCGATCATATTACTCCGATGAATAAGGGCGGCAAGACCAAGCCAGAAAACTTGCAGATACTCTGCCGTTCCTGTAATGCCGAAAAGCGTGATAAATGATGAAAAGCTACCTATACACGCCATATGAATTAGCTCTCATCATTCAGTTTCACCACATGGACAGCGAGCGATATATAGAACTGCTTCAAAACATACATCGTTATGATAATATCTACGTTCAACCCGAATATCGGCAGGATCAGAAGAAGTTTATCCTCGCTGTTATGGATAAGCTGAATTATATTAGCGACCCAGAAACATATATCTCCGAGCAGAGCGACATAGAAAAGGATATGAGCGACTTCGGACTCCCCAACACCAGTCAAACCAATGATACGGAGCATACCTTTTCACACCTAATCTTCAAGGAACTTCGGTTGCGGATACTGTACATAAACAGGAAGGGCTTCGCAAAAATGAAGCTCCGCACTTTACTTTCGGAGCTTGGATACAAAAGGCGTTCACCAAATGTGATAGGGTATATTTACGATTGTTTCCTGTTCTACCATATCGAAACAACGCTGAAAGGGAACGTGCCGTGCAGTATTGATACGATCGATATTGATGATATGGTTATTTTCAGGACAGTTTAAATATACACAAACAGGCAGATACCTCGTTATGAAGTATCTGCCTGTTCTGTTCCATAGCCTGCTGTAAAAGTCTTTCGTATAGTAGTTGTGATAAAACTTCTATATTAGCGCACTCTTTCACGGGCTGTCCTGTTTTGTTATATATTTTGATGAATATTATTAAAATGGCTTGGGTTCGCCTGCGTTATCAACAAAGCCGGAAACATACGGCAGTAACTATGCTTTTCCATCAGATCCGACAAGAACAGGTTATACATTTTCAGGCTGGTATAACGGCGGCGATAGGCTCTCATTGCCGATAACAAATGATGTTTCCGCCGAAGCTCGTTGGGAGGAGATCACGGGTTCTGATACGGATATAACAAGCGACAGCGATGTACCATATGTTATTAAGGGCGACTTTGAGTATAACCTGCTCGACAACGGAACGATAGAGATCACAGCCTACAGAGGCAGCAAAGAGAATGTTGTTATCCCTGCAGAAATCAACGGATTTGCAGTTGCGGAAATAGGCGAAAATGCGTTTGCGGATCGGAGCGACGTGAAAAGCGTTACACTGCCTGAGGGAGTGACAAGCATAGGTTCGTCGGCATTCAACTCATGCACAAGCCTGATAACCGTTACTATTCCCGAAAGCGTTACGGTAATTAATATGCAGGCATTCCGTGAATGCTCAAGTCTCGCCGAAATAATATTCGGCGGCACTAAGGAGCAGTGGGAAAGAATATCGATAGACAACGGCAACGATAAGCTCAAAAATGCAACTATTACCTTTAAAAACGGCGATACATCAAAGATAGACACATCGTCCGATACGGATACGGAGAAAACAACCGATACAGACACAGATCAGTCTCCGGATTATAAGCCTATGGCACGAGGCGACGTTGACAGCGACGGCAAGGTGACAAACAAAGACGCTATGAACATTCTGCGTTACACAATTAAATAAGATATGCAATAGGCGAGATAATCTGACAGACTTGTATTTATAGATTACGGCAGACAAAGATATGAGCTTTGTCTGCTTTTTCTTACGGAAAAAATAAAAAAATATCAAAATTTTTTTAAAAATAGCCGTTTTCTTTAGATGAACTTCAGATGAATGTGATATAATGAAAAAAGTAAGCATTTTCGTTGGTTACAAGTAATTTTTCATAAGTGTTGACTTTTTGTGTTAATTAAATATAATTAAATATAAAATTACATTAGAATCTTTTTGAGGAGGAATTATCATGAAAGCAAAAAAATTATTATCCGTTCTGATGAGTGCATTGCTGTTATGCTCTGCGGCCGTTGTTCCGGTAAGCGCGGCAGAAGTACCGGAGCGTTCGTCTATTGCAGCGGAAGCAAATGACAGCAAAGACGAAAACTCCGCCAAAGGCACGTTCTTCTTAGATCTCGGAGATAGCTGGTCGTCTGACGACAGAATCAGCTTCTATGTCTGGGCAAAGACAGACAAAAACGAAACACGCTATCTCTATAAAGGCGAGTGGTCGGAGGTTAATCCTTGGGGTTCAAAAAAGACAGTCGGCACACCCGTTGAGGGAAAAGAGGGTGTTGTTGAATCTCCGGAGATCGAATTCGTTGACGGCTGGGATTACGGTGTCATTTTCTATGATATGGACACGGGCGAGCAGTCGATTAATTCTCTTGCCATTACAAAAGGCAGCATAGGCAAGACGATATATTTGTTCGAAGATCCGCTCAACGAGCCGCAGGACGGTCCGAAGGATTATTACGCGTCGTTCGACAAGCCCGATACGAACACACCCGACATACCTGTAACAGACCCTGACGATACAACCGATAGACCCGTCAGACCCGACACACCCGATAAACCTGCAAAGCCGCATGATTTTGCGATAGGCGACGCAGACGGCGACGGCAAGATCTCCGCAAAGGACAGTATGTCTATCCAGCGTTACGCAGTAAATCTCAAAAAGCTCGATGATAATCAGCTTAAAGCCGCAGACGTTGACGGAGACGGCAAGGTCACGAATAAAGACGCTATAATTATTCTCAGATACACGATCAATATAGATGTGGATTATCCTGTGGGTATGGTGACTTATTATTTCATGGCTCCCGACAGCTTTTTTGAGAAGAATGATAAGGTCGGCTGTTATTACTGGCAGCCTGAAGAGCCTGCTCCTTGGCCGGGGCTTGAAATGACACATGCACCCGAGGTCGGAAAGAATGTTTTTAAATGCACCGTTCCGTATATGGATAAAACCGGCACGATAATCTTCAATGACTATGTAGACCCGGGCAACCCTTCAGATCAATACACTCACCAGACTGTAAATATCAACACCGAGGGTTATATCAAGGAAGTTGACGAAAGCGAGATCTACGACTCTCTTGACAATTTCTACGGCATGATCTATGTTTGCAAACAACCTTATATATATACAACTGCCGAATTTCCGGGTGTCTATCTCGAACAAGGCGAGTGGTTCTCCATTGATCCCGAGGATTATAATTACTACAAGAACTACAAGGATTATTATGGCACATACGGTTTGAACGGAGAATAAGCATTACTCAAATGGTATTGTATGCAGACGTTGGCTATCTGATAGTCAAGATGTGATAATTTGATAAGAACAGGGGCTGACCGCAGTAATCTTTGCTGCGGTCAGTTTCCTTTTTTGTGATATTGTCAGGTTTATTGTTGCACTCTGCACAACGATTATATTAAATTTTCGTCACAATAACGATTGACAAATTTGCACGCTTAGTGTAGAATTACACTATAGTAGTTATTGTTCGTTTTGCACAGTCTTTGATATGATGAAAGGGTGTTTGTGATGAGATCAAAGGAGTACCGATACAGATGGCAAGATTGATCGTAATCAGTATTCTGCTGATTGTAACGGCAGTGTTATGCGTTGTATATCGCAGAAGTAAAAAGCGAATGCTTGTCTGTTCGTTTATGCCCGCTCTCGTTATAACTGCTCTGGCATTCGGACATTCCTTCACGGCAGGACTTGACACAGCGTTAACAGATATACTTGTAATGGGATTAGGCGGTCCGTTTCCGCTTTTCCCCTCGTGCTTTGCTTTTCAGATAATGCTGTTACGCTATATTTACAAAGAAAAGAAAGCGGCAGTTCGGGAAACGGAAACAAAAACAGACGCAGATTGAAGATCAATTATAAGAAGGGGCGTTCAGCTATGTCACTATTGACAATATTTTTAGCAGTATTACTAACTGTTCTTACGATCGCATTTTCCGATTATCCGAAGAAGCTGTTGGACATCATACCTGGTATAATCGTTTTAGATGCGATTGTGTCATTGCTGATCGGGGGCGGTTTGTTTTGGTTTATTATGTTCTATTTCGTGTATTACTATACGCTCAAAGTCCCTCTGCTGCCTGTATTCCTTGTTATCCACATAATAATTTACGTTTTCAAAAATAAGAAAAAAGCCGTCGGGGAAGAAGAGGAAAACGAAATCGCAGAGTACCCCGGAGAAAGTTAGGTGAGAAACAGAATGGATAGAGATGAATTCATAAAAATATGCAACTCAAAGCTGAAGCTTGTGCGTACCGAGTTTTCATTCAGTCAGGATAAAATGGCTGTCATGCTCGGCATATCAAAAAAGACGCTGGTCGAAATAGAAAAAGGCAGAACGTCATTGGGCTGGTCGGGCAGCGTGGTGCTTTGCACGGTGTTTATCGAAAGTCAGATCCTCAGAGATGCTTTTCCCGAGAATACGCTTGATATGATCCATGTAATAGCCTTTGAAAACAGCGAGCCGGAATATCACCGCGCCAACGCTCACAGAATATGGTGGCAGACGATAATGCAGAATGATAATTATATTCTTGAACAGAACATAGTTTCACAGCATTACAGGTTGATAAACAAAAATCTTGAAGTCATTGCGTCGTCGTTCAATATGGACGATCTCAAAGCTATGATGAACACGAAAGGAGAGTAGTTATGGGCTTTTTTGTATTTATTTGTATTATAGCTATAGTTATTCTTGTGATAAACTTTGAGTCGCTTAAAAAGGAGAACACCGAGCTTGCAATAAAATTGAACCGCCTTGAAGCCCGGTACCAGGACGTTGTCGGCAAGGCCTATTATAACTACCTGCAGATCAAGGGCATAAATCAAAAGCTCGGTCTGAACGAAGACGAAAACCGCAGGGTCGGCGAATCTGTCCGAACGAATGTCGTTACAGGCAGTGGCAGCCTGTCGCAGAGATTATCGCATATAGCTCCCGTGAACGAACACCCCGCTCCCACATCTCCCGTACATAACGTACCCCATACGGCGGCGAGAACGGCGAGAGCACCGAGAACACCTCTGTCCGACAGACTGGCAGGCATAGAGCCTGTTGTAAATAAGCCTGTTAATACCGCTGTACACTCCACCCATGTAACATCGGCAAGAACCGATACTACGGTAAATACACCTGCCGCACCTGTACAGAATAACCCCGTATCGCCCGTAAATACGGAAACAGCGGCTGATACATTAACCGATACACCTGTACAGAATAACCCCGTATCGCCCGTTAAAGCGGAAACAGCGGCTGATACATTAACCGATACATCTGTACAGAATAACCCCGTATCGCCCGTAAATACGGAAACAGCGGCTGATACATCAATCAATACGTCTGTACAGAATGCTCGTTTGAATCAAATGCCGTATACTCAGCCTGTCAATAATCGGATCAACATCAATCCTTATGCGCAAGCTCAGTCTGAAAATGCGGCTTATCATCGGAGCGCGCCCGTTCCGAAGCCGACATTCAGACCCAAAGCCGCTAAAAAGTCAGAGCCTATGTCTGTTGAAAGCTGGCTCGGCACACGCCTGTTCAATATAGTAGCTTCGGTTCTGATATTTATCGGACTTATACTTTTCTGTATGCTCGGCTATGAGTATATAACGGACGGCATGAAGATAGCCGCCATGCATATCGTCAGCCTCGCCTTTATCGGTATCGGCGGATACCTCACAAAGAAGAACCGCTCGGTGTTCTCTCTCGGACTCACGGGCTGCGGCGTGGGAGCGTCTTTCATTTCCATACTGCTCACACACGTTTATTTCCACGCTATAAATGATATAACGGCATTCTCGCTTCTTTTCGTCTGGATAATCCTCGCATTGTTCTTATCCAAAAAGCTCGATTCGCTCATGCTCAGCATTACGGCTCACATCGGCATGGCAATATCGGTGTGCTTTGCGTTTGCAATGGGCTTCTCGGCAGACAGGATCATTCTTCCGATAATATATCAGATGGCGTCTATCGCAGTTATCATAATCGGCAACATAATCTGCTGCAAAAAGACATACCGATTCGGACTGTTCATGTCTATGGGACTGCTCGTGTATTCCTCGGGTGTTATCACATCTGTATTGGGAAAATCGGGTATTGTTCCTTTTGAAGTATCGTCTGCCTTGGCGATCGCAGTGTATGCCGCTCAATTTGTCGCTTTGTCGTTTGTATCGTACCTTATTGCGGTATCCTGCAACAGGTTATTGACCGAAGAAAAGAATAAATATATATATCTGCCGTATTTTATCCACAATACAAACAAGGTGCTGTGGAGCGCAGGCGTTATCGAAACAGTCGGCAGTGTGGTATATATCTTATGCAGAGCGTCGTTCGGGATCACAACCTTGGTTTATCCTTCGATAGCTGTCTGCATAGCGACTGTGTGTCATCTGCTTGTGACGCTGTTCATGAGCGAAAAGCTCGGCTTCAGCGAGAAGCTGACTAAGATATCAATGTATTTTATCTCGTGCTTTGTGACGGTGTCGCTCTTTATCCAGGCAACTCAGAGAACCACGCTTCACGGAATGCCCCTGCTGTTTATCTATACGGGTCTTGTAATGCTGATCAGAAGATATACAAGAAACAAGAAACTCAATCACCTTATCTCCGCCTTGATAGCGGCAGAAATGCTCTATGTGGCATTCTACGGCTACAGCACGCTCGGCAATGTAGTGATAAGCCTGCTGTATCTTGCCATGCTCGGCTTCATGGTGCTGCTGCACTGGTTCGGGCAGACAGGCGAGAGCAGACAAAAACGCTTCTCGCTGTTCAAGCTGGCTGAATTCCTGTGGGTTTGCCTGTCTATTATACCGATCAATGTAAGCGAGTTCAGCGACATTTCGCTGCCGCTGATAATCTCGGAGTTCTCTCTTGTGGCAATTATAGCGTATCTGACAAGATATGATGAAGGAAACGATACAACGCTCTGGGCTGTGGTGAAGATCGAAGCGTTCGCTTCAATACTTGCAGTCTGTGTGACGCTTAGCTGCGCAGGCAGCGGCTTGCTCGGAGATAATCTTGCGATAAGGATAGTTTATTTTCTGATGACGGTATCGTTATTTGTAGTATACTGCTATGACTTTGCGACAAGCAGTCAGACGGCGATGCAGATGCTTTCATCGGTATTGGCAGCAGCATATATTTCGGCATTTTGTATCGGCTACGGCGATAAATTTGCGATCGCAAGTGTTTACAGAGATATACTTTTCTGTATGCCGTTCTTCTTTATCACGGCAGTGGGGGCATTCGTGATATATATGATCAATAAGAATACAATGCTAAGCCGTGCGCTGCTCATACCTCTTGGCATAGATATGCTGTATATGCTCACAAACGGCTATTCGCAGCTGCGCAATGCGTCACAGGATGCGGGCGGTATGATACCGTTTGATATAGGATTTATAGGTGTTTTGCATTTTATTATCGTTACGGTAATGATCGTGCTGCTGTGGAGAACGCAGCCCGAGAAGGAAAGGCAGCATAATTTCATTACTATGCTCAAAGCAACGCTGTACTTCTGGTCTATGCTTGCAGTCAGTGTGATAACAGCGGTACTCAGCGCCGATCTGAACGCAGGCTCGGGTTATCCGTGGTCGTTCTCGATAATATTTGTGATCATAATTAATCTTGCAGCGATAAAGCTCGGCTGCGGCAAAAACAGATCGGCAGAGAACGGCGAGCCGACATACAGCGGTCTTGAACTGATCATCTACACGACCGCAAGCATTGTACTGTATATATCAATGATCTTTATTGCGATAAGGATCAAGACGGTCTACACGGGGATCGACTATTCTCACCTTGAATATTCGATACGGTTTGCGCAGATAGTAACCGCTTTGGGATTATTCTATCTGCTGTCGAAGGAGTTCCTCAGATCGACGAGTCCGGTATCTCATTTAGCGGTATGCTTTACGGCGACATTGTTTGTCAATGCAGTGTGCAGAGGCTTGCCGATGTTTGAGGGCGTGATGTATGTTTACAGTATTGCGTCGATGGTAGTAGCGCTTGTATGTATCATAGCGGGCTTTGTATCAAAATCAAAGGGCATGAGAATGTACGGACTGATCCTCATCATGCTGTGTGTGCTGAAGCTTGTGACAATAGACATCAGCAGCGAAAACAGCCTATCCAGAGTGCTTGCTTTTGTAGTGGGCGGCATAGTATGCTTCATTATCAGCGGTATATATAATTTTGTTGAGAGAAAAATTAAGGCGCAGACAGAGATCGGCGAGAGTGTTGAAGTAACTCGGAGCGCAGATTAACGGGATCAGCGATAGATTCGCACCTTTGACAGTGCCGTATCTTGTCAATTCCTGAAAATATTTATTCGGAAGTTGCATAGTTGTATGCAACTTCTGTTCTTTTTAGGGGGAATAGTGAAGGGCGGGCACACGCCCGTCGGTA
The DNA here is from genome assembly GCA_900315255.1 of uncultured Eubacteriales bacterium. Classification (GTDB taxonomy): domain Bacteria; phylum Bacillota; class Clostridia; order Oscillospirales; family Acutalibacteraceae; genus RUG592. Next base: position 15,307 of record OMYH01000001.1, read on the forward strand.
TTTCCGTCATGCTTTATTTGATGCGAGATTCTTCTCCGCGCAGAAGCTTTACTTCGGGTAACGACTTAGTAAAGTGGCGGGCACACGCCCGTCGGTATTTCCGTCATGCTTTATTTGATGCGAGATTCTTTTCCGCGCAGAAGCTTTACTTCGGGTAACGACTTAGTAAAGTGGCGGGCACACGCCCGTCGGGGACGGCTCCCGGCTGCAGGTATTATGCAGGCAAATACCGCAAAATCAGTTTCGGCAATTAAAAGGAGGTTACGAAATGAGCGAGTTTGACGGCGGATTCATATCGCTATGGAGAAAAATCAACGAATGGGAATGGTACGAGGATGACTCAGTATTCAAAATCTACATCGGACTGATCTGTCTTGCCAATTATAAAGACGGACAGTGGAAGGGGATTCCGATAAAAAGAGGCAGCTTTGTCACAAGTACAGAAAAGCTATGCAATTATTTCCGCAAAAATAAAAACACGGTGTTAAGATGTCTTAAGTGTCTGTCGGATACAGGAGAGATCCGCAACGAAGTAGTACCGAATAAGTATCGCGTCATAACGATAGTGAATTATGACAAATATCAGTCGGTTGTTCAAAATTTGAACAACACAAGGGATAACCAAAAGGGCAACAGAAAGGGTAACGACCGGAACAACAGTCAGAACAAGAACAGGGATACAACGAATAAAGAAATAAGGTGTGTGTGCCATAAAGGCACACACACACCGGAGAAGGGAAAAATTTCGGCTCTGCCGTCGGTTACGCCCTCGGGGGACGCACCGACGGGCGAGCACAGTGAGATATTGAATATGTCGGATGCGAGCGGTGAAGCAAGTATGGCGACGAAGCGTGAAGGTGTAATGTCAGCGGGCGCACGCCCGCAGGCAAATTCCGCCCAACATTATCAGGAGCAGGATTCCTCGCCGCATAGAAGCAGTGATGTGAATCCGACCGTAATGTCGGCGGGCACACGCCCGCAGGCAGATGATAAAGGCGAAACACCGGCGGTGACTAAAGATCTTACACAGAGAGAGTGGCGAGTCTATTGTGAGCTGAAAGGGCATAACGAGTTCGAAGCGGCAGATTTCTGGATTAAGCAGAAGGGCATATTCGACGAGATTCAGAAACGCAAGGTGAGGGGATTCCTGAAAGCTCATGGGGAACGGACGGAGGGAGGTTGATTCAATGTGCAATGTACATTGCGTAATGCGGAGTTGGAATTATAAATCATTGTCGTTAACAATAAAGCTGGACGGAATTTGCCCGCCGCCGTGCGCCGACCCCCTTCATGATTGTCAATAAGAAATAAAGCTGATGCGCGGAAAGGTCTATTGTTAACAACAGAGTATGACGGAAATACCGACGGGCGTTTGCCCGCCGCCGACCCCCTTCATGATTGTCAATAAGAAATAAAGCTGATGCGCGGAAAAGTCTATAGTTAACAATAAAGTCGGACGGAACTCGCCTGTCGCCGTGCGGCGACCACAAAAAATAGTTGATGTTTTTCGGACAATATGATAGAATAAAAAATAAGAGAATATAATTCTCGGGAAAGGGAGATCGTTATGAAAAAAAGAATTCTGTCAATTATTATTATCGCTGTACTGTCATGTGCGGCATTAACCTCGTGTACACCAAAAACCGCAGAGGTTACATCACAAAGCAATCCTGCCGAAACAGCTGACGCAAGCTATGAGGACTTTGTTGAGTTTTATGCAAACGGCGAGAGGGTAACTCTGAATACTGATCAGCTTCAGGAGGTCGTAAATATCGCCGAATATTGCGCAGACAACACAGGCACTACAATGAATACCGTCATCACCGACACTGTCTTTGAAGAATCAAAAAATGACGGTATCGCAGTGAGGGTTAATAATTATGACGAGCCGAGAAGAAGTATCGTGCTGATAGTGTCGTCATCTCACGGAGCGCTTGCGAGCAGAGGCGGCGCCAGCGCCCACATGGTGGATTCCTATCTTGCAGGCAGACTTATGGAAATAGCAGGGCTTATCGAAACTGATACCGATTCGTCAGGCTCCCTCGAGGTAACTCAGAGCAACGGCCGTATGATTGCTATGATGACGATGGGGCAGAGCGCTTCGGTAAAAGAAGAGGACATTGAGCCGATCTTTGCATTGGCAGGAGAGATCAATAAGAATGATAATAAAGTGAGCGTTATTCTGTCAAAGGGTTATGTCGAGGCAGTGCGCGCGCAGGGCGTTTATATTGAGCTGTATGATCAGACACAGGGCAGTCATATTACCGTATATCTTCCCACGGGTCACGAGGGTGTGGCGGTGTTCGACGATAAGGACGCATATAACATCGCAGACGACACACGCAAAAAGCTTGATGACATAGCTTCGGGATATATCACCGCAGAGATCGACTTTGCAGATGATCCCCTGAGTGAGGATACGGGTATTGATATTACGTATTTCACAAAGGATTTCAGAACGGACGTACAGACAAAGAAGGACGTACAGGCGGCGCTTATCGAAGCAACTCAGAACGCAGAGCCGCTCCACGAGGTCGATATGTCGTCTGTAGAGGGCTATGACGATATAGAGCAGTACGCCTTTGAGAAGGGCGTTGTCGTGACGATAGCAAACGAAGATGCGCCGTTCAAGGCTTTCATGACGCAGGAGATCGACGGCAAGAAGTTTGATCTGGTTTATGCGAATAATGCTTATTACGAAATAGACGAGTCACATCTCGGTCAGCTCGGAGAGATTCTGGGAATATCGCTGTAAATAAAAGAGTTTTCCTCACGAATATGTTTCAATGAGGAAAACTCTTTTTTATGTTAGTGTCAACATGCCCTAAATATCATAATTATTGTTGGCATATTGCGTGGGGTCTTCATAGCCAATAACGTCTGTATCTGTAAATTCTTGTGAAATAACGATTGTGGGATTTTTTTGAATTTCTGCCAGCTTGTCGTAATAACGTATCAGCAATATAATAAAAACACTGTATGCCGCAGAGCCTGCAGAGAAGATCAGCAGCGATAATGTCATAGGCGATACTTTCATTGGTATCACAGAGAATAACAGAATAGCTGAAAAAAATGCTTTTGTCGCCGAAACAAATTCAAAATAATTCGTTAACCTCGGGTGTTCGGGCGGCGGGTATGCACCCGCAGGCAAATTCCGTCTAACTTTATTGTTAACGATAGTCTTCCCCGCACAATGAATTTTACTTCCTCCCGACAACCAAGCGGGCGTTATGTAATAGCTGTCAAATTTTACGGCTATTACTATAGCGATAATGAGATTGATCACAAATATCAGTATTAAAGGTACGAACGCAACAACCATTGTAATTTTAGCAAATATTTCAAGAAGTTCAGCTTTAAGAGCCGCCATTGCGCCGCCGAAGTATTTACTGTCTGATCCGCCGTTTGTTAAGATCTGATTTAATCCGATAGTGATAACTGCATAGACAGATAATGCAAAAATTATTATATATGCTATATCCAGCTTTTTGAGCGAGCTTTTCAGTGTTGTTTCAATATTGTCTGGGATACCTGAATATATTTTTATCATCTGAACTATCGCAAAAAGGAACGTGACCACCAGAAGCGAATATATAGCCGCATGAAAGGGGAGCGGTATCGGCAGCCTGTAATCGGTAAAAACGCAAACGGAAAAAGCCGCAAATCCCACCGTAAATACAATAACGGAAACAGCCGTACAGAGAGTTAGTATTTTCATTTTCCCGATAACAGAGAGGAGCTTTTCATTCATATTCATATTCTCCTTAAAGCAGCTTAAGACGCTGTCTGATCTCGGCTATCGGCATACCGACAACATTGAAGTAATCACCGCTTATTTTCTTGACAAGCAAAGAGCCTTTGCCCTGTATACCGTATGCTCCCGCTTTGTCCATAGGTTCGCCTGTTGAGATATACTCCCGAATTTCTTCGTCCGACAGACGATAGAACTCCACCTCGGTGACCTTTGAAAAGCTGACGGTTTTGCCCCTTTGCATTATGCAGCAGCCCGTTATCACCTTGTGCGTTCTGCCCGACAGAAGTGAGAGCATTTCCTTTGCCTGACTCTTGTCGGCAGGCTTGCCTAACATCAGATTATCTATGAACACGCCCGTATCGCAGCCGATCACCATATCCTCGGGGGAATGCTTTTCTGCGATATGACGGGCTTTTTTTACTGCAAGATATTCGGGATACTGCTCTATATCTATGCTTTTTCTCACGGTTTCGTCAATGTCGGCGGGTTCGACAGTGAATTCTCCGAAAAGTATCTTTAGAAGCTCCTGCCTGCGTGGAGAAGCAGAGGCGAGTATTACCATAATATAGACCTCCTTATGATTGTAATATGTATTATAATCATAGCATAATAAGACGGATTAATCACCGATAACGGGGCGAAATTAACAAATATTTTACATAGCTGCCTATGATATAGACTTTTTATATAAATTGTGATAAAATAATCTAACAAAAACATGGGGTGAGATCATGAGCGAGAGAAAATGCAGCGTATCAAAAAAATGCGGCGGCTGTCAGCTTAGCAATATGGACTACGCAAGGCAGCTGAAATTCAAGCAGGCTATGGTGGTAAAGCTGCTGCGGAGATATTGTCATGTAAACGATATTATAGGCATGAGCGAGCCGTATCATTACAGAAATAAGGTTCAGGCTGCCATACGCAGGGCGGCAAACGGAAGAACAATATCGGGTGTGTATCAGTCGGTCAATTCGGGAATAGTTGTAACCGACGACTGCTTTATCAATGACAAAAAAGCCAACGAGATGATAAAGTATATAAGAGAACGGATAATAAAATTAAATATCAGACCGTACGACCCGAAAAGCCGCAGGGGATATATTCGTCATATCATGGTAAGGAAGGGTCATGCAACGGGCGATTATATGGCGGCGATAGTATCATACAGCGAGGACGTACCCGAAATAGATACGCTTGCGAAAAACATTGCGGAAAAGTACAAAGAAGTAAAAACGGTAGTTTTATGTATAAATAAAAGCGATAAGCTTATGCTGGGCAGGAACGAGAAGATACTGTACGGCAAGGGGTACATAGAGGACATTCTGTGCGGTCGGAGATTTCGCATATCGGCGAGGTCGTTTTATCAGGTGAACCCGATACAGACCGAGGTGCTGTATAATACGGCGATAGAGGCGGCGAAGCTTTCGGGGCGGGAGAATATTCTTGACGCATACTGCGGAACGGGAACGATCGGGCTTTGCGCGGCGAACAGAGCGAAAACGGTATTGGGCATTGAGATAAACCGCGACGCAATAAGCGACGCTGTTGTTAATGCAAGGCTGAATAACATCGCGAATGCGGATTTCATCAATGGTGACGCAGCTGAGTTTATGAGTGAAGCGGCGGAGAACGGGGAGAGGTTTGACGTAGTATTTGCAGACCCGCCGAGGGCAGGGTGCAGCAGGGTGTTCCTGGAGAGCCTTATCACGCTTGCGCCGAAGAGAGTTGTTTATATATCGTGTAATCCCGAAACTCTTGCAAGGGATATGTATATACTCACGAAGGGCGGATATAAAGCGGAGATGGCGCAGCCTGTGGATATGTTCCCGCATACGAGGCATGTTGAGACGGTTGTTCTTTTAAGTCGGAAAAATATCGACGATCATATTTCATTCACCTGGACGGATAAAGACTTTGGTACGAAAGGCAGCAGGGCAACATATCCCGATATAAAGGCATATGTCCAAGATAAGTATGATATTAAGGTTTCTACCCTTGCTATAGCACAGACTAAGGCGAAGTGTGGTATAATCGATAGGGAGAACTACAACAAGCCTAAGTCGGAAAATTCAAAGCAGCCAGTCTGTACAAAAGAAAAAGAAGATGCTATAATGGATGCGTTCAGACACTTCAAGCTAATATAAGAGTTCGAGACAGGAGAAAAGAACAATGACTATAAACGGATATCAGTTTTCCATTTTTGATACAGTTGTTGACGGAACAACTGACAAAGGGGTGAATAATGACCCCGCACCATTTAACTTTGATAATCTTTTTCTACGAAGAATAGGAAAAGAGCGAATGAATAGCGGGAATTCAATGGCTATATTGGGCGATAGTATTGAAGTCCTCGAAGGAATGAAAGGTGATTCAGTAAACTTAATATTTGCAGATGCTCCGTACAATATTGGAAAAGATTTCGGCAATGATTCTGATAAGTGGGGATCTGTTCAAGACTATATCGAATGGTGCAAAAAATGGATCGACGAGTGCATGAGAGTTTTGTCTGACAATGGGACTATGTACTTTATGACCGCAACTCAACATATGCCATATCTGGATATGTATGTTTCATCTAAGTACAATGTTCTTTGCAGGATCGTCTGGATTTATGACAGTTCAGGTGTGCAATCAAAGAAAATGTTCGGTTCTCTTTACGAGCCTATATTGATGATCAATAAATCCTCAAAAGCTAAATATATATTTAACAGCAATGATATACTTGTTGAAGCAAAAACAGGTTCTCAAAGAAAACTAATTGATTACCGCAAAAATCCACCGCAGCCATACAGTACGGAAAAGGTCCCAGGCAATGTGTGGGAATTTAGCAGAGTAAGATTTAAGATGGATGAATATGAGAATCATCCAACTCAAAAGCCAGAAGCTTTATTGGAAAGAATAATCAAAGCATCCTCGAATAAAGGGGATGTTGTCCTGGATCCTTTCTCTGGTTCATTTACTACATCTGCGGTTGCTATCCGATTGGGAAGAGTTGCAATTGGAATAGAACTAAATGAAGAGTATTATGAAATGGGGTTAAGACGAACTGGAATTGCATTTGAACGGAATGGCCATTCTCTTGAGAAAGAGAAAGCCAGAAAGACAAATGCAAAATCAAAATATGTGAGAGGGTAGAATATGAAGATAACGGAAGATTTCATTAAAGAAATTTTGGCAGAGGATTATCCATCCGAGTATCAAAGTATCTATGATCAAAGCCTTCTTCTGCAATATCTGGATAAAAAGATGAAAGCCGTTCATGGAAATAGTAAAACCAGAAGAAGCCTCGCAAATATTTACGCTATCTATTCGATTCTCTATTTTTATCAGTTTGATTTTTATAATCAGCCTGATGCGTATCGACAGTTTGGCGGATATGATTATATGCGTCTGTTTAATTATTATCGGGGATTGTACGGTGGTAGTAAGCTGCAAAACCATGCGTTAAACTCAAGGGTAAATGGAGAGTTTAAGAATAAGTTTCCCGATATTACCAACGATTTAATCATCATCGACAATGGCAAGTATTTGCTACACATTGATTATTTGTATGTTGGTAAGTACGACATTAGCAAAACATGTTGTAGGGTGATTGAAAAATATGTCGAGTTACTCATGGCAAAGGATCATGCTCTAATTAGCGTTCTCCAACAAATGGAATCCTTAACGGACTATGATGAGAAGAAAAAGCAAATCAATGCGCTATTAACCGAAGATGCCGAGGCTCGTATATTTGAGATTATTAGTTATGCAATTTTGAAAAACCATTACAAAAACATAAAAGTATATTTTGGGTATTCTTTAGATAACATCAAAGAAGAAGAGCTGCAATTATATAAAACTGGGCGCACAAATGCAAACGACGGAGGAATTGATTTTGTTATGCGCCCTGTCGGAAGATTTTTTCAAGTTACCGAAGTCAATAATTATGATAAGTATTTATTAGACATAGACAAAGTGCTCCATTTTCCGATTACTTTTGTCATCAAAACAAATCAGACAAAAAAGCGTGTATTGGTTGAACTTTCCGAATATATCGCCGTAAGGGCAAATGGAATGAAAGTAATTGAAGATAGGTACAATATGGCTATTGAAGAAATCATTACTATAAATGATTTGCAGCAATGGACATACGATTTAGATAATCCAGGCATTGATGAGATTCTCCGAGATATAGACATATACTATAAATTGGAAATGAACATGGATGCAGAGGATGAAGATGAATAAACATAACAAAAACCTCTCATGGGTTTTCGATTATATATAATATTGTGATTCATTGGAAGGTATTTCTGAATTTATTTCATCGGGCGCAACTGAGAGCTTCATTACCTCTTAGTTGCGTTTTTCAAACAACAGGACCCCAGGTGGGGTCCTTTGTTTTATTCGTTCGGTTTTACAGCTTCACAGACTATTCGGATCAATTCTGATGTGCTTACCCGTGTGGGGGGAGAGAAGTACAGCTACCCTATACCTACATATGAAGCGCTGAAAGGGATACTCCAGAGCGTCTATTTCAAACCGACCCTGATCTGGTACATTGACGCTGTGCGTATTATGAACCCTATAAAGACCGTGCGAAAGGGGATCCGTCCTGTTAAATACGACGGAGGAAACGATCTTGCGTATTATAATTATCTTGAAGATGTCTGTTATAAAGTAAGGGCGCACTTTGAGTGGAATTATAATCGACCCGAGCTTGAAGAAGACAGGAACGAACACAAACATCATAATATAGCCAGGCGCATGATCGAGCGAGGCGGCAGAAGGGATATTTTTCTCGGCACACGGGAATGTCAGGGGTATGTTGAGCCTTGTGATTTCGATGAAGGCGAGGGAGCTTATGATAAGGTGAATATGGACATGGCATTTATGTATTATGCCATAATATATCCCGATGAAGCCGAAAAGGAGGAGGATAAAGGATATATGACAGTATGCTTCCGGCAGCCGAAAATGAAGGGCGGCGTGATAGAGTTTGTCAGACCGTCGGACATACCGCCCGAACACAAGCGTCATATCAAGAAAATGGAGATCAAAAAGTTCGGCAAAGATGATCAGAACTTTACAGGTCTTGGTGAGTTTGAGGGAGGTGAGCTTGATGAGCTGGACGAATGAACTGTATAAGGTCTATGAACTTGCGGCTTGTACTGATGACGGGAAGAATATGCTGCCGATCTCTCATTCAACAGCTCAGGCTCAGTTAGAAGTAACAGTAAATGAAGACGGGGATTTTGTCAGTGCAGAAATTGTAAATAAGGAAGATGCTAAAACCATCATACCCGTAACAGAGGATTCTGCTGCCCGCAGTAACGGAATAACTCCCATGCCGCTGGCGGATAAACTTGTATATATCGCAGGAGATTACGGAAGGTATTCCGAAGGTAAGCGCTCGGATAATGCCGATTATTATAACGCATATATGAAACAGCTTGGCGATTGGTGCGACAGCGATTATTCTCATTATGCAATAAGAGCTATCCGCACTTATCTTTCAAAGAAAGAACTTATCAAAGATCTTGTTGGCAGCGGAGTAATAATACTTGATGAAAAGACCGGAAAGTTAAGCAACAAAAAATTTGGTGCAGTATCGCAGGAAGACGCTTTTGTAAGATTCATTGTCAGCGGGGAAAACGGCATATGTAATACATGGGAGGATTCCGGATTGCGTGATTGTTTTAGAAAGTATTATGAAGAATCACTCGGTGATGAAAGCTTATGTTATGCCGACGGAACAATGGCGGCAGCTACATACAAGCACCCTGCCAAAATAAGAAACAGCAGAGATCAAGCGAAGCTTATTTCGGCAAACGATACATCTAACTATACATTCCGAGGACGATTCTCAACTAAAGAGGAAGCTGTTTCGGTAAGCTATGAGTATTCACAAAAGATGCATAATGCTCTGAAATGGCTGATAGAGCGAGAGCTTGTGACAAGGTCTGACGGTAAAGGGAAGACGATAACTTTCAATCCGATGGCTTTTGATTCTCTGACTCTGATAGTGTGGAACAGTGCATTGAAATTTGTTCCGAGTGTGATCGAATCAGCTTTTGAAGTGATCGAAGAGGAATACAGCTCAGTTCCGGAGTTCTCGAAGATGATCCACAAAAAGCTGATGGGCGGAAAGGCGGAATTTAAACCCGACAGCAAGGTCATGTTAATGGGACTGGACGCTGCAACCCCCGGCAGACTGTCGATCGCAATGTATACCGAGCTTTCGGAATCACAGTTTGCTGCCAATCTGGAAAAATGGCATAAGAACACAGCTTGGTGGCGATTTAACACGAAGCTGAAAAAAACGATCCCCGATTCATGCAGTCTTCTGCAAATCGCAAACTGTCTGTACGGAACGGAGAAGGAAGGACGCCTTGAGTGTGATAAAAAGCTGCTCAAAGCTACGATACTTCGCTTATTGCCGTGCGTATCGGAAGGCAGAAAGATTCCGAGAGATATTGTCACAACTCTGGTGAACAGAGCGGCAACACCGTTGTCATTTGAGAAGGAGTATAATCACAGGATTATCGTTGAAAATGCCTGCGCGCTTATTTCCAAAGAATATAAAGATTATAACAAAGGAGAGATCAGGATGGCTTACGATCCAAATTGTACCGACCGCAGTTATCTTTTCGGATGCTTGCTTGCAATAGCCGATAAAGCCGAAAGAGATACATATGAAAAGGACGAAAAACGTATTACAAACGCAAGACGTTTGTGGAATGCTTTTTCCGCAAGACCTTATCAGACATGGCAGATCATCGAAGAAAGGCTTGAACCGTATCTTGAAAAAGAGCCTTGGGTAATGACAAAATACACAAAGCGCCTTAATGAGATAATGGCAAAACTTTCACTCAAGGACTTTGCCGATAACAGCAAGCTTTCGCCTATGTATCTGATAGGATATCATCACTACGATACGATGCTCCGGAACGGAAAAGAAGAAATCAACGAGGAGGAATAAAAAATGGCAGTACTTCAGAATAAGATCGATTTTTCGGTGATAATAACCGCAAAAAATGCAAACCCCAACGGTGATCCCCTGAACGGTAATCGTCCGAGGGAAAACTATGACGGCTACGGCGAGATAAGTGATGTTTGTATCAAGAGGAAGATCCGCAATCGTCTTCAGGATATGGGCGAAAAGATCTTCGTGCAGTCCGACGACAAACGTAATGATGAGTTTAAGAGCCTTCATGATCGGGCAAAGGGCTGCGAGACTCTTGCGGCGCTAAGCAAGCAGAAGAACACCAATCGTGATGAATACGCAAAAGCTGCTTGTAATGAATGGATAGATGTACGGAGCTTCGGGCAGGTGTTTGCATTCAAGGGTGACCCCGTTTCTGTCGGCGTAAGAGGACCTGTGACTATTCAGCAGGCTGTAAGTGTGACGCCGATAGACATAACAAGTATGCAGATAACCAAAAGCGTTAACGGTGAAAGCGGAAAAGAGGGCAAGGCTTCTGATACTATGGGAACAAAGCACAGGGTCGATTTCGGAGTGTATGTAGCTCACGGCAGTATCAACGTACAGCTCGCAGAGAAAACAGGTTTTACAGAAGAGGATGCCGAAAAAATAAAGCTTGCGCTTGAAACGCTGTTTGAAAACGACTGTTCTTCCGCAAGACCCGAAGGCAGCATGGAGGTCAGGCGGTTGTATTGGTATAAGCATGAAGGCAAAACACCAAAGTATTCTTCTGCAAAAGTACATCGTCTGCTTAGCGTAACTCTGAAAGACGGTGTTGACAGACCCGGATGCTTTGAGGATTATGATATTAAGCTTGAAAAAGCCGAAGGATTGGAGCCGGAGATATTTGAGGGCTGATATGTACAGCGAAGATGAATACCTCATGCTGTCGGGACTGCAGCATTTTGTGTTTTGCCGCAGGCAATGGGCGCTGATCCATATCGAACAGCAGTGGGAAGAGAATTATCGTACAGCTGACGGACAAGTTATGCATAGAAATGTCCATGACGCAGACTTCCGCGAAAAACGAGGGGATACCATTATAGCGAGAGCTATGGCTGTATCTTCTTCAAGGCTTGGGATCAGCGGAGAGTGTGATGTGGTTGAGTTCCGTAAAAGCAAAGACGGAATTGAGCTTTTTGGCGTTGAAGGTAAATATGACGTGATACCTATCGAATACAAGAGAGGTTCGCCAAAAGAGAACAGCAGCGATATTATGCAGCTTGCGGCACAGGCTATGTGTCTTGAAGAGATGCTTTGCTGTGATATAAGCGCGGGTTATCTTTATTACGGAGAGATCCGCAGACGAACAAAGGTGGTAATAGACGCCGGACTTCGTGAGCGCACGGAAAAAGCAATAGAAGAGATGCACGAACTTTATCGGAAGCAGTATACACCCAAAGTCAAGCGCACAAAAGCCTGCATGCTGTTCAAAAGGTACTGTCTCTCCCCACACGGGGAGAGTGGATTGAAATCCGATAGTAACACAAGTGCCAGACCCGGAAAGAGTCTCTCCCCACACGGGGAGAGTGGATTGAAATTTTGTAATTCGATGTTATTAACAGAAGGCTGGGACGTCTCTCCCCACACGGGGAGAGTGGATTGAAATAAAGTATAAAGATCCCGACATAAAAATAAAGGAAGTCTCTCCCCACACGGGGAGAGTGGATTGAAATGGAGGATTAGTGAGAACATTATCGGCAGGGAAAAGGTCTCTCCCCACACGGGGAGAGTGGATTGAAATCGCTAATTACAACCATTGATGATGTAACCATGTTGTCTCTCCCCACACGGGGAGAGTGGATTGAAATTGAATAAATAGGTCTACGCCCTCTCTCACCATATGTCTCTCCCCACACGGGGAGAGTGGATTGAAATCACGTGGGTATGTTAGTTATTTATTTATTTTATCGTCCGTGCCGCTTGATCTGCTGCTGTTAGAATTTTGGGTGTTTTTTGACTGGACGGATGTTGACAATTCCACCCTGTTTGTTATTTCCGAACCGTCAGAAACCAATATCGAACAAAAACTGATCAAGATCATATTGCTTACTGTATAGGACTTGTTTATCATCTATTCCGAGATATTATAATTATTTGCATTGTAACAAAATCAAACTGCTTATAATGATGTTTGGAATCGGTTATTATTTCGTTGGCTTCTTCCTGTTCGCAGAATGCTTTTTGCCACTTGATTCTTTCTAAAAGGTAATTCCTGTAAACATCGCCGCAAAACATATCCATATAATCGCTCCTTGACAGCATGGTTTTTCTCCCGAACTGTGATTCATTATAAAAATACCGCCGAGCATTAAGCCGGGCGGTTTTGTGTTATATTGAATGCTCATGTCTTTCTTCATCTCGTCGTGCCAATTCGTTCAATTTTTCAATAGTTTTTACAGCTTCGGGCGGTGCTTTTTCTGTTGCTATATAGTCACCATTGGGTGCTTTTGTATACAAATCATAATGACCTTAATTCATATATCAAGATTTCCTGATTATTTTTTATATGTTCTGCAATATCCTTCAATACTTGAACATCACCGCAATATGTGTCAAACCCACCGCATTTGCTGCCCTTTACATTGGCAAAAGCTATCCCATATTCGGATAAATTATCGGTGAACGCTTTCAATTTGTCACTCGTTATTTGAGTTCTGATATTGCGAGTGTCTCTAAAGCCTTTTGGAAACTGAGCTTTCATGTTTTGCATTACATTAATCTGTAAAATCTGTGCCTGCTCTTTTGTGAACCTTGTCGGCAAGTGTCAAAACAACCTGATCAAAGGCATCTCTATATAATATCAAATTATTACGATGATCCGGCGGACGATAACGGAAATTATAATTATTGGATTTACCATGCTCAATCAGTCTGAAAAACAATGGCAATCTGCGGTATTTGCAGGCTGCCATTTTAAATTGATAATAAAACAATGTGTAAAATTCCACATGAATTCCTAAAACATTCCCTTTTAATTCCAAAGACACACGGTATAATACAGATAATCCAAACAGAAACGAGGTAAATTATCATGAAAAAAACTACTCTTAATATTATCATAGCAGCAATACTTGCAGGCGCTGTATTGGCAGGCTGTTCATCAAGAATCGAAGAAACGGCTGACAGCGGCATAGTGAACACAGTGGCAGTTACTGCGATCGAAGAAACATCGGCAAGCGGCGAAGAGATCACAGATGAAGCAAGCGAGGATAACGACAGCACCGTCAGTCAGCCTGTATTTTCCAAGCAGAGCGATACCACAGGTTCAACATCTTCTTCCTCGGGGAACGGCACACAGAGCGGGGATAGCGAAACCGCAGAAAGCACAGTCGTAAGTTCTTCCACGGACGCAGTTGTTACCGAGATCTCTCTTAACACCTCCGGCATTCTTGATACAACCGATATGTTTAGTACGAGAGATCTCACTCAAACAGCAGATTTGTCCTCTGCAAAGTCGGTCACGGTATCTGACGGCAAAACGATCGAGATCACCGAAGAAGGAGTCTACGTTATAAGCGGAACAGCAAAGGACTGCACGATAAAGGTAAATGCAGACAGCTCTTCAAAGATCCAGCTTGTGCTTGACGGCGTAACGATCACTAACAGCAGCACGCCCGCAATTTATGTGGTATCTGCAGATAAATGCTTTGTTACCACGACAGACAGCGAAAACACCCTGACCGTTACCGGGACATTCACAGCCGACGGCGAGACTAACACGGACGCTGTTATTTTCTCAAAGGACGACCTTGTTCTTAACGGATCGGGCACTCTCAATATTACCTCAACCGACAACGGTATTTCCGGCAAGGATGATATAAAGATCACGGGAGGAGCTTATAACATCACAAGTACGGCGGATGCGATCGAAGCAAATGATTCGATCAGAATATGCGGCGGCACATTCAATATAACATCTTCAAAAGACGGCCTGCACAGCGAAAACGATGAGGACGACACGCAGGGATATATCTTCATCTCGTCAGGCAGCTTCACGATCAATGCTTCGGGCGACGCAATTCAGGCGACAACGGCGGTTCAGATCGACGGAGGTACATTTAATCTGACAGCTTCGGAAGGCATTGAGGGTACATATGTGCAGATAAACGACGGCTCTGTCTATATTTCGGCATCCGATGACGGAATTAACGGCTCACAGAAAAGCAGATCTTATTCTACGCCTGTTATCGAGATCAACGGCGGAGAAATCACGATAGTTATGGGACCGGGTGATACGGACGCTGTCGACGTAAACGGAAATGTAATAGTCAGCGGCGGTACGATCGACATCACGGGGCAGTCTTCCTTTGACTACGACGGCACGGCACAGTACAACGGCGGCACGATCATCATAAACGGCTCACAGGTCAACGCTATCCCACAGTCTATGATGGGCGGCGGAATGGGCGGCGGAATGTTCGGCGGCCGAGGCGGAAGAGGCTTCTGACAACAAGTATCATATCCTCAATTAGCGGGATTAATGATATAAAAAATTAAGGAGACACTGATTAAATCGAGTGCCGAAGTTGCGCCGTCAGATTTTCAGACAAATTGTTCGAAAAATCTGCAGGAATACTGACGTATTTCAAGGAATGCAAGCAAATTTGGTGCTCAGTCCGAAGGACGTGATTTATTCAGTGGTTCCTTAAGGCGCTGCCTCTGTGTGGCGTTGCCTTAAAGAAAGGAAATGGTCAAAATGAAAAACAAAAAGGCTTTGGCGGCTGTCTTTATTCTTGCATCAATGACGCTTACAGGAGGTTCGCTTGCCGCATGCGCAGCCGAAACATCTTCTGCAAGCTCCGCAGGAAATGATACAAGTTCGGTAACGCAGAAGGTCGGCTCCGACAAGAAGGAATCCGGGGGCGGGACCTCCGGGAAAAAGCATAAGGGCAAAAAAACAAAAACGACCGATGACACCGAGGACACCGCTTCTGCTGACGGTACAAAAAAGCGCAGAAAGAAATCGGAAAACACTGACAGCGATTCAACTACCGACAGTACCAAGAAGCGCAAAAAGAAGAGCGCCTCCGACGAGCAGAGAAGTACGTCAGGAGATTCAGGTAATTCAAGCAGCACACAAAAAGATAGTTCTTCAAAGTCAACATCAAGCAGCGCCGAAAAGAGCAGCGCATCAAGTCAGCCGACAAGTTCCTCGTCAAGCAGTAAGTAACAATACAGATTCCGGATCGTTCATTATTGTGCGGTCCGGAAACCTGTTTAAATAATTGCTTCTCAACTCTATACATACAAAACTATTTGGTGTATAATAAGGGCAGCAACTTCCGGGAGGGAATAGAGGATGTATAAGATCTTGATCGTTGACGATGAACCCGATATTATAGAGCTGTTAAGGCGTTATGCCGAGCGTGAGGGCTACGAGGTTACAAGCACAGACGACGGCTGCCGTGCGGTGAATCTTTGCCGCAGCAATGATTATGACGCTATCGTTATGGACGTTATGATGCCCGATATGGACGGCTTCACTGCCTGCAAGAAGATTCGGGAATTCAAGGATATTCCCGTTCTGATGCTCTCCGCAAGGGGAACCGAGTACGACAAGCTTTTTGGTTTTGAGGTAGGTGTGGACGACTATGTTACAAAACCGTTTTCTCCTAAGGAGATTATGGCGAGAATCAAAGTGATAATCAGCCGTCACAGCGCAAAGGATCCGACAAAAAACAGCCGTATCAACGCAGGCGGAATCGAAATAGATACGCTTGGTCACGATGTTTATATTGACGGTGAAAAGACTGATCTGACCGCCAAGGAGTACGGAATACTTGTTTATCTTATCGAAAACAAGGGTATCGTTTTGTCGAGAGATAAAATACTCAATGCTGTTTGGGGTTATGACTATTTCGGAGATGACAGAACGGTTGACTGGCAGATCAAGCTTTTAAGGAACAAGCTCGGAAATTACCGTGATATGATTCACACGATAAGAGGGGTGGGTTATAAATTTGAAGAAAAAACCTAAAACATTCAGAACTAAGCTGCTGCTGTATTTCATGTTTTTTGCAGCAATGATCTTTTCTGTTCTGTGGCTGCTCCAGACCGTTTTTTTACAGAGCTTTTACAATAAAATGCTGATCGAAAACACAAAAAAAGCCGCCCGTATGATAACGGAAAACAGCGGCAGTGAAAACGTTACGAACATTATTGATTCGGCGTCTTTACATAATTCGATACTGGTTTATGTTACCGATCAAAGCGGAAACGTCCTGTATTATTCCGACGAATACAAGGGCGCGCATCAAAGAAATCGTATGGGCAAGGATAATAACAGCGGCGGCTTTACCGATAAAAGCATGGTGAAAAGCAAGCCCAATGACATCTCCGGGAATCTTCCCGAAGGATACGAGGAATTTCTTGCTGCGCTGAAGCAAAGCGATGAAGCCACGATAGAATACAGTACCGACCACATTTATGTTTACGGTACATATATTGATTATTACGGCTCGGACGAAAGGTCGGTGCTTTATGTGAGCACGACGCTTGATCCGGTTGGCTCTGCTGTTTCCATAATACGATTTCAGCTCGTTTGGGTAACAATGCTTTCGCTGATAGTCGGTTTCATACTCGCTTGGTTTATTGCACGAAGCTTTGGCAAACCGGTAGCACAGCTGTCAGAAAAAGCAAACCGTCTTGGTCAGCAGGATTATCCAAAGGATTTTCAGGAGGGCTTCTGTTCCGAGCTTGACGACCTCAGCCGAAAGCTTGACAACACCTCCGACAAGCTGATCGAAGCGCGCGCATTCCAGACAGAGCTGCTTGCTAATGTTTCCCATGATCTGCGGACGCCGCTCACAATGATCAGAGGCTATGCCGAGCTAATACCCGATACCTCATGGAACGATGAGGAGCAGTGCAGAGCAGATGTTGCGGTTATTGTCAGAGAAACTGACAGGCTGACGGCACTTGTAAATGAGATACTCGAATACTCCGAATTGAAGATGAGCGACGATCCCCGGGAACTGACAAAAGTCGATCTCAGCGGATTGTGCGAAAGGGTATGCAGCAGCTTTGACGCACTTTACAAGGGCAAGGACGAGAGTATTGAAAAACAAATTGAAAGCGGAATATTTGTTAACGGTATTGCCGGCAGGTTAGAACGTGCAGTTTATAATCTTATCGACAATGCATTCCGTCATACGGACAACAGCCGCAGAGTGACCGTTAGACTTACGTCGGCAGAAGATAAAGCAAAAATCGAGGTGATTGATTACGGCAGCGGTATTCCGGAAACGGAGCTTGAAAATATCTGGGACAGATACTACACCTTCCGTCAAAGGAAGGGCAGGGGTGTTTCGGGTCTGGGGCTTGCAATAGTAAAGCAGACCACAGACATACACGGCGGAAAATGCTATGCAAGCAGTGAAATGGGAAAAGGCAGCACGTTTGTCATTGAGCTTGATAAATGTCAATGATATGATGAATAATGCAAAGTCGAGGGAACCACTGATTAAATCACGTCCTTCGGACTGAGCACCAAATTTGCTTGCATCTTTTTGTCAAATTGCACTCAAAATCCTTGAAATACGTCAGTATTATTCCTGCGGATTTTTCGCACAATTTGCCTAAAAATCTGACGGCGCAACTTCGGCACTCGATTAAATCAGTGTCTCCCTAGTACAATCGGAAAGCTCTTGTTTCTGCTGCGCTTGCTGATGGTAGATATTATGAGGCAACAGACTAAACTATTTTGATTTTTGAAAGGTGGGTAATAAGTTTTTATATATTACTGTATAAAATTCTTGTCTGATTCCAATAAACATGGTATAATATAGCTAAAACAATCCGCTCTATTACGGAGGCGGGAAAAAAGGTACAGACAGGAGGAATTAGATGAAAAAAAGGACATATGACGCTGTTGTCATCGGCGCGGGCGTGATCGGCTGTGCTGCCGCAAGAGAGCTTTCACGATATGAGCTTAACGTTGCCGTGCTGGAGAAGGAGAGCGACGTCTGTGAGGGTACGAGCAAAGCAAACAGCGCAATAATCCACGCAGGGTTCGACGCCATGCCGGGCACAATGAAAGCACGATTCAACGTCGAAGGCAACAGACTTATGGACAGTGTTTCCAAGGAGCTTGATATTCCTTTCAGGCGAAACGGCGCAATGGTCGTCTGTATGCAGGAAAGCGATATGCCGCAGCTTCAAAAGCTTTATGACAGAGGTATCGCAAACGGTGTTGAGGGACTCAGCATTTTATCGGGAGATAAGGCGCGGGAGATGGAGCCGTCACTCGCAAAAGATGTTTATGCGGTACTTTATGCGCCGTCCTCGGGCATTGTATGCCCGTTTGAGATGACGATCGCTTATGCAGAGAATGCGTGTGAAAACGGTGTTGATTTCAGCTTTTTAACGGAAGTCACTTCAATATCACACTGTGACGACGGTTTTGTGATCAACACGACTAATGGTGAATATTGCGCAAAGATCGTTGTAAACTGTGCAGGTGTTTATGCCGATAAGGTTCACGCAATGCAGGGAACACCAGACTTTTCGATCAGGGCACGAAAGGGCGAGTATATGCTGCTTGATAAGAGCGCAGGTTCGCTTGTGTCGAGTACGATCTTTCAGGCGCCCACAAAAATGGGTAAGGGCGTACTTGTTTCGCCTACTGTTCACGGTAATCTGATCGTCGGACCGACTGCCGAGGATATCGACGATAAAGAGGACGTTTCCACAACGCAAGGAGGACTTTCGACCGTCAGGACAGTTTCGGCAAATTCCGTTTCAGACATTCCGTACGGCAAGGTGATAACGTCGTTTTCGGGACTTCGTGCAACCGCCGACACGGGCGATTTTATAATCGGGGATCACAGCGGGTTCATTGATGCTGCGGGGATAGAATCTCCCGGTCTCAGCAGTGCGCCTGCAATCGCTCTGTATATCGCACAGCTTGTGTGTTCAAGGCTTTCGCCGAGAAAGAAAGATAATTTCAAAGCGCAGCGGCGCGGGATACCAAAACTTGCGCAGCTTGACAAAGAGGAGCGTGCGAAGCTTATTGAAGAAAGACCCGACTACGGGCAGATAGTCTGCCGCTGTGAGCAGATAAGCGAGGGTGAGATAATCGACAGCATTCGCCGTCCCCTCGGCGCAACAACGCTCGACGGCGTCAAGCGCAGAGTCAGGGCAGGCATGGGCAGATGTCAGGCGGGGTTCTGCAGTCCGAGAGTCATTGAGCTTCTGGCAAGAGAACTGAATATTCAGCCTTGGGAGGTGAAGAAGAATGGATAAGCATTCACTTGTTGTGATCGGAGGAGGTCCTGCCGGTATGGCGGCGGCGATTGCTGCAAAAAAGGACGGTATTGATGATATAGTTATCTATGAGCGTGACGCTCAGCTCGGAGGCATTCTCAATCAGTGCATACACAACGGATTCGGACTGCACACGTTTAAAGAGGAGTTGACAGGACCCGAGTATGCCGAAAGGTTCAGCAAACAGGTCATTTCCCTCGGCATAAAATACGAAACGGGCAGTATGGTGCTGTCGATAAGCCGTGACAAGGAAATTACCGTTGTCAGCCGTGAAAACGGTCTGCGTACCGTTCAGGCGGACGCTGTCGTGCTTGCAATGGGCTGTCGTGAAAGACCTCGGGGCGCACTGAATATCCCCGGAACAAGACCGCAGGGCATATATACGGCAGGCACGGCACAGAAGCTTGTCAACTGTGAGGGCTGGGTGCCGGGTCGTGAGATCGTAATACTCGGCTCGGGCGATATCGGGCTTATCATGGCACGCAGAATGACTCTCGAGGGAGTGCGCGTAAAGCTTGTGGCGGAGCTTATGCCGTATTCAGGCGGATTAAAGAGGAACATAGTACAGTGTCTTGACGATTACGGTATTCCTCTCAGACTCAGTCACACCGTGATCGATGTAAAGGGTAAACGCAAGCTTGAAGGTGTGACGATCGCCGAGGTTGACTCAGGCGGCAAGCCTATACAGGGTACGGAGGAATATTATCCATGCGACACTCTTCTGCTTTCATGCGGACTAATTCCCGAAAACGAGCTTACTCTCGGTGCGGGAGTCACAATAAATTCTGTCACAAACGGTCCGTTTGTCGATGATACGCTCCAGACTGACGTTCCGGGTATATTCGCCTGCGGCAACGTGCTGCACGTTCACGATCTTGTGGACTTCGTTTCGGAGGAATCGGGCCGCGCCGGTCATAATGCCGCTGATTATATCAAAAACAACGGCTGCAAAGCTAATTCAGCTAAGATCGTTACTGTCTGCGTCGGTAACGGAGTGAGATATACTGTTCCCTCAACAATAGACGTCGGCAATGCCTCTGAAAATATACACCTGCGTTTCCGAGTGAGGGGAGTATATAAGGGCAGTGCGATCGTTGTGAGATCGGGAGAACACGAGCTTCTCAGAAAGAAGAAAAAAATTATGGTACCGAGCGAGATGGAGGACGTCATAATAAAGCCCGGACTGCTTGAAGACGTATCAGAAATATCGGTAGCGATAGAGGAGGGTACTGTATGATAAGAAATATGATCTGTATAGGTTGCCCGATGGGCTGCGATCTGACCGTAGAAGTTGAGAGCGGCCGAGCGGTGTCGGTTTCAGGCAACAGCTGCGCCGTGGGCAAAAGATATGCCGAAACAGAGGTTTCTTCACCGACAAGAATGGTAACCTCAACGGCGAAAACCGCAGACGGAAAGCCTGTTCCCGTTAAAACACGCATACCTGTCCCGAAAGACAAGATTTTCGATGTGATCGCAGCGATAAAAAGTGTGATCGTTACGCTTCCTGTATCTGTCGGAGATGTGGTGATCGAAAATGCCGCAGGAACGGGAGTTGAGATAGTAGCAACGGCGAGCTTCTCCTGATGAAATGACAAGCTGTAATAAGCTGATCTGAAAATGATATTAAACGCAATATCACAATTGTACAACAATCGACGTTAGTTTCATAAAAAGAAAAAATCTCTCCTTGATTTATTCAGACTTCTATATTATAATACAAATAGCATAATATTACATAGCGAATCGTTATTTTATAACCTATGTATTTTTGCATACATTGTACAGAATACGCTAAAAGACAGATTGTCTGATGCATTATCTGATGTATTATACAAAGGGGAGGAGGTGGAAAATATGAAAAAATTGTCTTCGCTGATAAAAGCTGTTTTGTGTATGGCTGTCGCAGCAGCTGTGATTCTGAGCTTTGCCGCGTGTGATCTTTCAAAAGAAACTGCAACTGCCGATTCTTTTAAAACTGCTGCCGAGGATCTCGGATTGACTGTTGAGGATACGACGGGACAGTATGCAGGATACGAATTTCTGACAAGCTGTACAACGGCAGGTTCGATTTCGGGTGAAAATGTAGAGTGGTCAGTTGACTTCATGGTGCTTGACTCCGAAGCGAATGCTCAGAGTTCGTTTGAAACAAACAAAGATACATTTGAAAGTGTGTCAGGAGGTGCAACGACAGAGGTTAACGGCACAAATTATTCAAGCTATACAAAGAATGCAGACGGGAAATATATGTATGTTTGCCGTGTAGATAATACTCTGGTATATGCAAATGTTGATTCGGAGTATAAGGATGCTGCAATTGCACTGATTCAGGCAATAGGATATTAAGGAATAATAAAAACTATAATTCAGAAAGGACAGCCGGTATGTGACTGTCCTTTTTGTTGAGTAATTTCAACGGTGGCTGCGTAAACCATGTCACCGAAATAACTGCCGGTACATATCCCTGAAATATTCCGGGAGAAACAAAAGTCCGAAGATGAAAATTCAGATGTTTTTGCAGCCGTTCATGAATGAGCGACTGCGATTTTTTTCTTAAAAACTGCTGAAAGGGTCATGCTCTTGCAGCAAGTTTTTAATCCGCAGCCGTTTGTCACTGCGAGAATATCGTATTTTAAAGGGTAATTCGCATAATAACCAAACGTTTTCGTGTATATTTACCTCAATTTGTAACATTTGTGGTTTGTTTTCAGAGCGTTTATATGATAAAATTGATATTGTCGAGAAAAATGTCTAATTGTGTACGCAGACTGACGTTTACTTTTATATAATTTGTTTTATTAAGGAGACACTGATTAAATCGAGTGCCGAAGTTGCGCCGTCAGATTTTTAGGCAAATTGTGCGAAAAATCCGCAGGAATACTGACGTATTTCAAAAAGATGCAAGCAAATTTGGTGCTCAGTCCGAAGGACGTGATTTAATCAGTGTCTCCTTAATTATTCAGCTGATATTAAAAAGCTCCAACAAGCTTGCTTGATTGGAGTGAGCGACGTTTGTTATATATGCTGACAACTCCAGGCGCTGCAAAAATATATGATGACATTTTGCCGCAGGCAGCGGCACTCGGAAAAACTAACATAAGGTTGGATGAATGATGAATTCAAAAACAATGCTTTACATCGTAAAGCGTATCCTGCTCGCCATCTTCACCGTCTGGGTCGTTATCACCGTGACATTCTTTGTCATGCACGCAGTACCCGGGGGACCGTTTGTCGGCGAGAAAGCGACAACTCCTGCCGTGCAGGCGGCGATGGAGGCGAAGTATGGACTGGACAAACCTCTTGCCGAGCAGTACTTCACATATCTTAAAGATATTATCACAAAGTTTGACTTCGGTCCTTCGCTCAAGCAGCGTGGACGAATGGTCATCGACATTATCGGAGACGGTATGAAGACCTCCGCAAAGCTCGGCGTTATTGCCGCTGCTCTTTCTGCAGTGTTCGGGATCGTCCTCGGGGCAGTTGCGGCGCTTCGCCGTAACAAGCTGGTTGACCGTGTCATTATGGTCATCACAACAGCATTTGTTTCTATGCCCTCCTTTATCATGGGTTCGCTTCTGCTGGCGCTTTTTGCGATCAAGCTCAAGGTTCTTCCTGCTAACGGCTCTACGGCTGCAGGTCTTGTACTGCCGATAGTGACGCTTGCGCTGTATCCTATGGCATATATAACCAGACTGACACGTTCTTCAATGCTTGACGTACTCGGTCAGGATTATATCCGCA
Organism: uncultured Eubacteriales bacterium; assembly: GCA_900315255.1. Classification (GTDB taxonomy): domain Bacteria; phylum Bacillota; class Clostridia; order Oscillospirales; family Acutalibacteraceae; genus RUG592. The sequence continues at coordinate 39,033 of OMYH01000001.1, forward strand.
CAGCAAAGGCAAAGGGCGTTTCGGGTGCAAAGATCATCTTTGGTCATGCACTGAAAAACTCACTTATCCCGGTTCTTACATATCTCGGACCGATGCTTGCGTATATCGTAACCGGTTCGCTTGTCGTGGAGCAGATTTTTGCCGTGCCCGGGATCGGCAGAGCTTTTGTCAGCTCCATCACAAACCGTGACTACCCGATGATCATGGGTACGACGATCATTCTCGCCGCACTCATCGTTATTATGAACCTTGTGACAGATATCCTGTACAAGGTCGTTGACCCAAGAATCACGTTGGAATAAGGAGGCAGCACCAAAATGGAAAAGAAAAAATTCTCCTTCCACGTAGATCTCGAATCGTTCAATCCTGCGTCGGATAAGGAAAAAGAATACCTCGTACGTATGCGCCCGTCTACAACCTTCTTCAAGGACGGCGTTAAGCGGCTATACAAAAATAAGATAGCTTTTATCAGCTTTATCGTGATAATTCTGATCACGCTGGCAAGTATTGTGATCCCGTTTTTCTGGCCGTACTCTTACGAAACACAGCTCGGCGTCACACCGGGCAGACCTGTAGATTCATCGTTTAATAATCTTGCCCCGTTTGAATACGGAAGAACGGAACAAAAGCTGATTGAATCCGGAGAAACCGTTTTCCCGCATATCTTCGGAACGGACGCTGCAGGGCGTGACTATTTTATCCGTGTGGTTTACGGAACTCGTGTTTCACTTGCTGTCGGATTTTTTGCCAGCATTATCGTGCTGGTGATCGGTACGATAATCGGTTCGGTTTCGGGATATTTCGGCGGCAAGGTCGATCTGATCATCATGAGAATTGTCGATATAATCTACTCTCTTCCCGATATGCTGATGGTAATACTGCTCTCAACAGTTCTCAAGCTAACGCTGACTCCTGTTATCGAAGGAACGGTTTTTCAATCGATCGGAGCAAACATAATCAGTCTGTTTATTGTTTTTGCGCTGTTGTATTGGGTAAGTATGTCCCGACTGATAAGAGGTCAGATTCTCTCTCTTCGTGAGCAGGAATACGTCCTCTCTGCACAGGCAACAGGCGCACGGGGCAGATGGATAATTACAAAACACCTGATCCCGAACTGTATCAGCGTTGTCATTATCTCGGCAGCGCTCCAGATACCCTCGGCGATCTTTACCGAAAGCTATCTTTCGTTCCTCGGACTTGGCGTAAATGCGCCGATGCCTTCGCTCGGTTCGCTTGCGTCTGACGCTCTCAACGGAATCACAAGCTATACATACCGCCTTGTCATTCCCGCCGTTGTTATTTCGCTTATCGTTTTAAGCCTTAATCTCTTCGGCGACGGTCTTCGTGACGCATTTGATCCGAAGCTCAACGGTTAAAAGGAGGAAACACGAACTATGGCTTTACTTGAAGTGAAAAATCTTAAGACATCTTTCTTTACTGATGCAGGAGAGGTCAAGGCAGTTAATGATGTATCATTTACTCTTGACCGCGGAAAGGTACTCGGTATCGTGGGCGAATCAGGCTCGGGCAAATCCGTTACCGCATACTCTGTTTTACAGATTCTTGCAGGTACGGGAAAGATCGTAGGCGGTTCGATCAAATTTGACGGTCAAGAGCTTGTCGGCGCAGGAGAAAAGGTAATGAAGAATATCCGGGGCAACAAGATCTCGATCATCTTCCAGGATCCAATGACCTCTCTCAATCCGACTTATACCATCGGCCATCAGCTGATGGAGGCGATCCTGCTGCACACAGACCGAAATCGTAAGCAGGCTTATGATCGTGCTGTCGAGATGCTCCGCTTGGTTAATGTAAATGAACCCGAACGCAGAATGAAGCAGTACCCATATGAATTTTCCGGAGGTATGCGCCAAAGAGTAATGATCGCAATGGCGCTTGCCTGCGAACCGGATATACTCATCGCCGATGAGCCGACAACGGCTCTCGACGTTACGATACAGGCACAGATACTTGAACTGATGGGATCTCTCCAAAAAGAACTGGGTATGGCGATTATCATGATCACCCACGATCTCGGTGTCGTTGCACAGATCTGCGATGAGGTTATTGTAATGTACGCAGGCTCTATTTGTGAGCAAGGGACAGCAGATGAAATATTCTATAATCCGTGCCACGAATACACAAAGGGTCTGCTTCGCTCGATCCCGTCGGCAGACACAGCAGGACGCAAGCTTCAGCCGATAACAGGCACGCCTATTGATTTGCTGAATATGCCGAAGGGCTGTCCGTTTGCTCCTCGCTGTAATTTTGCAATGAAGATATGCATTAACCATTGCGCAGAGCGTATGCTTATCAATAAGGACCATGCCGCAGCGTGTTGGATGAATGTAAAGCACGGAATCCAGAACGGTGAGATAGAGATCGAATCAGAAGAAAGTACGGAAGAAAAGAAGGAAGGCGGTGAGAGCGTTGGCTGAGAATAAACCGATAATTGAAGTAAAGGATCTTAAGGAATATTTTTACATCAATACGGGAATGTTCCGTTCCAAGCCGCTCAAGGCGGTTGACGGTGTTTCATTCTCCATTAACAAGGGCGAAACGCTCGGTCTTGTCGGCGAATCAGGCTGCGGCAAGACTACCGTGGGACGAACGCTGCTCCACCTTTATAAGCCGACTTCGGGAGAAATATGGTATGACGGTAAACAGATCAAAAGCCGTTCCGATATAAAGGAATTCCGAAAGAAAGCTACAATGGTTTTTCAGGATCCGTATTCGTCATTGAATCCTCGTATGACCGTATCAGATATTATAGGCGAGCCGCTCGATGTTCACGGACTTTGCAAGTCGAAGCAGGAGCGCCAGGACAGAATACTGGAGCTTATGGGATATGTGGGTCTGAACTCCGAACACGCCGCACGTTATGCGCATGAGTTTTCGGGCGGACAGCGTCAGAGAATCGGTATTGCCAGATCCTTGGCTGTTAATCCCGATTTTATCGTATGCGACGAGCCTGTTTCTGCGCTTGACGTATCTATTCAGGCGCAGGTTATCAATATGTTTGACGATCTTCAGGAGAAGCTCGGGCTGACCTATCTTTTTATTGCACATGATCTGCTTGTTGTAAGACACATCTCCGACAGGATCGCCGTTATGTATCTCGGAAAGATGGTGGAGCTTGCTCCGGCAGCCGAGATCTATGACAAACCACTGCACCCGTACTCTAAATCGCTGCTTTCGGCTGTGCCGATCCCCGACCCCAAGATTGCGAGAGCAAATCAGCGAATCGCTCTTTCAGGTGATATTCCGAGTCCGCTCAATGCACCTTCGGGATGTCCTTTCCGCACACGCTGCAAATATGCGACTGAAAAGTGCGCCGAGGCAATGCCTGATTTCAACGAAGTTTCCAAGGGACACTTCGTTGCCTGCCACCGTGTGGCGGAAATCAATTGATCGAATATGATGCAATCATGCTTCATCATATAAAATATTTTTCACCTTAGAAAGGATTGAACAGTCATGAAATTTAAAAGAATGCTGTCAGCTGCTCTTGCAGTTGCCATGATCGCAAGCTTAGCTGCTTGTAGTAAAGATGGCGGCGTAGCTACTGACGGTACACCTGCATCCGACAATAATACAACAGCAGACAGTTCTGCAAGCGAGCTTTCTGTTTGTCTTGCCAGTGAGCCGGATACGATCGACCCTGCGCTCAACTCTTCCGTTGACGGCGCTACTCTCCTTGCGCACCTCTTCTCGGGTCTTGCAAAGTGGGCACAGGATGAATCAGGCAAGCTTGAGATCGTTGCCGATGCAGCCGAGGAGCTTACCGAAGGCGTTGAGAATGAGGACGGCACCGTTACTTACACCTACAAGCTGCGTGACGGTCTGAAATGGTCAGACGGCAAGGATGTAACGGCAAACGACTATGTTTATGCATGGCAGCGTGCCGCTTCTACAGAGCTTGCAGCCGACTATGGCTATATGTTCGAGGTTATTGACGGCTATGCTGATATTTGGGAAACCGACACCAACGATGAGGCAACCTATGTTAATCCCGATGCGAAGCTCAATGTTAAGGCAGTTGATGATAAGACGATCGAGGTAACACTTGCAAACGCTGTTTCCTACTGGAACGAGCTGCTTGCTTTCCCGACCTACTTCCCGGTTCGTGAAGATGTCGTAGGAAATGACGCATGGGCAACAGATCCGTCAACATATGTTTGCAACGGTCCGTATTCGCTCAAGTCATGGGAGCACAACAGCCTTATCACACTTGAGAAGAACGATAATTATCCCGATGCTGACAAGATCACTATGCAGACGCTGAACTTCTATCTTTCAGACGATGCTAACAATATGCTCTCCAACTTCAAGAACGGTACATGGGCGCTTATCGATGACGTACCCACAAATGAGATTGCTGCTCTGAAAGACGAATATCCCGACGAGTTCTTTAATGTTGGTCAGATCGGCACATACTATGTATGCTGGAACATCAACGAAAACATTCTCCCCGAGGGTTCGGAGCTCACAGGCGCTGAGGCAGAAAAGGCTGAGGCTGAGATCAGAAATGCAATCTCCCTTCTCTTCGACAGAAACTATATTGTTGACGAGATCGCACAGGGCGGTCAGCTTCCTGCTTCTTCCTTCGTTGCAATGGGTCTGACAGATGCAGACGGCTCACAGTTCTATAAGAACACAGGCGTAAGCAAAGACTATGACGGCTACTTTGACGCTTCCGCAGATGCACTCCAGGCAAACTACGATGCTGCTATTGAAACGCTCAAGAAGTATTATGACTTTGATGAGTCTACAAGTAAGTTCACGAACTTCCCGACCATGACATACCTCTACAACACAAGCGAAGGTCACAAAGCGATCGGCGAGTATCTCCAGAGCGCTTTGGACGGTGTTGGTATCACAATGAGCCTTGAAAATCAGGAGTGGGCAACGTTCCTGAATACCCGTAAGAAGGGTGACTTCTCTATCGCAAGAAACGGCTGGCTCGCTGACTACAATGATCCGATCTGCTTCCTTGATATGTGGACAACTGCTTCAGGAAACAACGATGTTCAGTACGGTAAGGGCGATCATGCTTCGGTTGCAGCTTATGACCTCGACCTCACAGAGTACGGCATCGACGTAAAGGTCGAAAACGGCACATGGGGCGAGACATATGACGTTCTGATCTCAGAGATCAAGAGCTGCACAGACCCCGAGAAGCGTTACGGAATGATGCACAAAGCCGAGGATATGCTCATGGCAAGCGGCTGCATCACACCTCTCTACTACTATACAGATCTTTATATGCTTGATTCGAGCGTAAAGGGATTCTTCTCTAATCCGCTTGGCTACAAGTACTTTATGTACTGCACAGTTGAGTAATAAACAGTGAATGATCAGGATCACCATCCGTAATGGTGGTCCTGATTTTAATTTTAAGTACAAAAAATCCGACAACCAATTCCTCGGCTGTCGGATTTTTCATTTTAAACAAGGAGCTAAAGTTCCTTAAATATCAGTCAATCGGACTAAGCTTCCAGATACCGTCAGCGTAATCTCTGATAGATCTGTCTGCAGCAAATATGCCTGCATTTGCTATATTGGTGAGAGAAACCTTGTTCCACTGCGTCTTGTCTGCGTACAGCTTTGAAGCTCTCTCCTGGGCTGCCTTGTAGTCTGCAAAGTCTGCGAGTACCATGTACGGATCCTGCTCGGTGAGGTTTTTTGCAATATGACTGAAGCGTGTGCTGTTGAGCTCGTCTATTGCTCTCTTGATAACATGGTTATTCATGTAATAGTTCATGGGATTGTAGTTATTGGCCTTGAGTCTTACTACCTCGGGTGTTGTAAGACCGAACAAGAACATATTATCGTCGCCTACTGCGTCGTGTATCTCAACATTCGCACCGTCAAGAGTACCGAGAGTGAGCGCACCGTTGATCATGAACTTCATGTTGCCCGTACCCGAAGCCTCTGTTCCGGCAAGAGAGATCTGCTCACTGATCTCCGAGGCAGGCATTAGCTTTTCTGCGACCGTTACTCTGTAATCTTCAAGGTATACTACCTTGAGCTTGTCGTTTACTTTTGGGTCTTCGTTGATTTTCTTAGCCATGTTCACGATAAACTGAATTATCTGCTTTGCAAAGTAATAGCCCGGAGCTGCCTTTGCACCGAAAATGTATGTCTTGGGTGTGAACTCTGCGTTCGGGTTATCTCTGAGATACTGCCACTGTGAGAGTATATGTAAAGCGTTGAGAAGCTGTCTTTTGTACTCGTGCAGACGCTTTACCTGTACGTCAAAGATAGAGTTCGGGTCAACAATAATGCCGTTGTTGTCCTTAATATACTTTGCCATAGCGATCTTGTTGTCGAGCTTGATCTTAGCAAGCCTGTCGAGAACAGCATTGTCGTCTTTATATTTCAGAAGCTTTGAAAGCTCGGAAGCGTCACTGCGGAAGCCGCCGCCGATAAGCTCGGTGATAAGCTTGTCAAGCTCGGGATTAGACTGGTTGAGCCAACGTCTGTGAGCGATACCGTTTGTTACATTTGTGAACTTTTCGGGAGTTACAAGATAATAGTCATGGAATACTGTATCCTTGAGTATCTGACTGTGCAGCGCTGATACACCGTTCACCTTATAGCTTGCCATAACGGCGAGGTTAGCCATCTTTACAACACCATCGTTGAGAATAGCCATTCTGCCTACCTGATAGCCGTCTACACCTATAGCGTGGAGAGATTCGCAGTAACGTCTGTTAAGCTCTGAAACTATCTGATAGATTCTCGGCAGCTTTGATTTGAACATATCTTCACCCCAACACTCGAGAGCTTCACGCATTACGGTGTGGTTTGTATATGCGATAGTCTTTGAAACGATGTTCCACGCTTCGTCCCAGCCGTAGCCGTAGTCGTCCATGATGATCCTCATAAGCTCGGGTACTGCAAGAACGGGGTGTGTGTCGTTTAAGTGCAGTGTTACATACTCGGGGAGATTGTCGAGAGTTCTGTTGTTTAAGAAGTGACGTCTGAGTATATCCTGGATCGTAGCGGATACAAGGAAGTACTGCTGATTAAGACGCAGGCTCTTGCCCTCTGCGTGATTGTCGCCCGGGTACAAAATTTGAGTGATGGATTCTGCCATAGCCTTTTGTTCCATAGCTCTCATGTATTGACCGTCGTTAAAGAGGTTCATGTCTATATTCTCTGCCTTTGCAGACCAGAGTCTTAAACGGCTGATACCCTTGCCGTCGTTGCCCGATACATACATATCATAAGGCACTGCAACTACCTTTGTTGCATTGACAACCTTGATGGTGCACTTGCCTTCGCCCCATGTTTCTTCAACATTACCGTTGAACATTACTTCAACCGCCTTATCGGGGTGTGACTGGAGCCATACGCTGCCGCCCGGAAGCCAGTTGTCGGGCAATTCGGTCTGCCAGCCGTCAACGAGCTTCTGTCTGAATATACCCATCTCGTAGCACAGTGAGTAACCCATTGACGAATATGCCTGCGAAGCAAGTCCGTCTAAGAAACAGGCTGCAAGACGTCCCAGACCGCCGTTGCCCAGACCTGCGTCGGGTTCCTGATCGTATATCTTTTCGATGTCTGTGCCGAGGTTCTTCAAAGCAGCAGATATGGAGTTTTCAAGATTAAGATTATAAATATTATTTTTCAGTGAACGTCCGAGAAGGAACTCCATGCAGAGATAATATACGGTTTTTTTCTTCTGCTCAACTGTTTTTGTCATGAATTCCTTATATCCTTCGCTCATAAGGTCACGGACAACAAGCGCTGTAGCCTTGTAGAAATGCTCATCGGTAGCGTCCTTAACGGATACGCCCATATTGTGAGACAGCTTAGCTTTGATAAGCTCTTCGGCCTGCGCAGCGGTAAGATTGTAGTTCATAGGATTACCTCCATAATTCTATTTTACTGATTTACTATACAGTAGGTTTATTATACAACATTCAAGAACAAATTACAACAGGCTTTTGTCAATTTGCTATAATTTTTTCTGTTTACCGACTGCTAATTTTGACTTCAAGAATATTTTTAGACGTGTGAAATAATTAAAAAAAGTGAGAATAACTCTGAATTAGTGAGAAAACAAGAGATAAATTTAAATAACAGACGTTATTGACCTTTTTTGACTTTGACTTTTCCTGACTAATCGCATATAATATAATCACAAGGTCAAAGAAAGTCAAAGACAAGTGAACCTGAAGAATATACAGCAAAGGAATGAATGAAATGCGTATCAGCGATCTGGTTGCCCGGTATATCATGGATATGCTGGACGAAAACGAAGGCGGCGCAGAGATACGCCGCAATGAGCTTGCCGAAACGATAGGCTGTGTACCTTCGCAGATAAACTATGTCATCACCTCACGCTTTACACCTGAGCAGGGATATATAGTAGAGAGCAGACGAGGCGGCGGCGGATATATCAAGATAACGAGAGTTAGCATGGATAAGCGTTCGGCAATACTGCATATAATAAATTCGATAGGAGAGAGTATAGATTCAAAGTCGGCTCAGGGTCTTATCGCAGAGCTGCATAACCGAAGTATTATCAACATGCAGACAGCAAAGCTGCTGACAGCAGCGGTGACAGACAGACCCTATCAAAGTATTCCGCAGGAATACAGAGATACGGTAAGAGCAGGGATCCTTAAAAGCCTGCTGCTGAATATAGAATAGAAAAGGAGTGTCAAGTTATGTTATGTCAATCATGTCAAAAGAATCAGGCAACTACACATATTAAAAACATTGTAAACGGTGAGCTTACAGAAAAACATCTTTGCTCGGAATGTGCCGCAAATCAAGGATACGGGAATGTGTTTGACCATATGTTCGATATAGGCTCGTTTATGAGCGGGTTTATGGGTGAGCCGTCTTTTGCTCTTGCAGCAGAGAAGCGCTGCCCGAACTGCGGGATAACCTTCTCTCAGATAACAAAAGGCGGAAGAGTCGGCTGCGCAAGGTGTTATGATACGTTTTACGACAGACTTATTCCGTCGATAAAGCGAATTCACGGCAATACGTATCATACAGGAAAGCGACTCAAAAAGCCCGAGCTTGAAAGCGGAGAAAAGAACGTAAAGGCAGATGTTAAAACGCCGCCGAAATCTGAACTCGAAACTTTGAACGAAGAGCTTAAATCAGCCGTGAAAAGTCAGGAGTTTGAGAGAGCAGCTCAGCTTCGTGACAGGATAAACGCATTAAAGGCAGAGCAGGGAGGGAATATATAATGGATACAAAGTGGTATGAGAAAAACGGAAAAGACGGCGAGGTCGTAATAAGCACCCGTGTACGTTTTGCAAGGAATCTGGAGGATTACCCCTTCCCGATAAGAGCGTCTGCCAATATAAAGAAAGAGATTACCGAAAAGGTAAAAGACGCAGTTCTTAATAATAATTCAGTGATTGCGACAAGATTTTCCTGCATAAACATGGATAATATAGATACGGGGAAAAAAGTTTCTCTGGTGGAAAGACACCTCGTAAGCCCCGAGTTTATTTCGGGCAGCGATGAAAAAACGTTATTGCTGCTTGATGACGAAAGCGTATCGATCATGATAAACGAGGAGGATCACATCAGACTTCAGGTAATGACAGAGGGTTTTGACCTTGACAAAGCGTATGAGCTTGCAAGCCGTATAGACACTCTGCTGGACGAGAGACTGAAATTTGCGTTCTCGGAAAGACTGGGTTATCTCACGCAGTGCCCGACTAATTTAGGCACGGGTATGAGGGCGTCGGTAATGCTTCATCTGCCTGCTCTCAGAGCCACCAAAGCGATGAGAAAGATCGCAGAGAACCTCACGAAGCTGGGACTCACGATCAGAGGTGCATATGGTGAGGGAACAGACCCCGTTGCGGGAATGTATCAGCTGTCGAATCAGATATCGCTCGGTATAAGCGAGAAAACAGCGATAGAGAATCTGAAAAACATCACACGTCAGCTTATCGACCGGGAGCTGAAAGCTCGTCAGGCTGTCTGCACCCAAACAGTGATTCAAGATAAGATATATCGCAGCGAGGGTACGCTAAGGTATGCAAGACTGATCAGCTGCGACGAAGCTCTGAAGTGCCTGTCAGACATCAGAATGGGCGTAACTTCGGGACTTGTGAAAAACGTTACTCTCGACACGATAAACAGACTGTTTGTAGAGATCCAGCCTGCAACTCTTATGCAGAACGCAGGAAAATCACTTGAACCTGCCGAACGTGACGAGATGAGGGCGAAGCTTATCAGGGAAACGATTTGATTCAATGTGCAATGTGCAGTGAGCAATTCCGAATGCGAAATGCGTAATGCGGAATTATTATTCGGAATCAGGCTGTGTTCGGTCATTTTTATAAAGTGTGGAGTGTGGAGAGTGGAGTTGATTAAATGTGAAATGTGCAGTTATTGAAAATGAGGAATTAGGAGTGAGGAATTAGGAATTATTATGAGGAATCACGCTGTGTTCTGTCATTAAAGACTTTGATTTATAATTCCAATTCCGAAATACGCATTCAGAATTCCGCATTGACATAAGTCTGCCCAATAATCTCACCGTCCCTAAGGACTGTAAGTTATATGAGATAATTGGAACAAACCCGCATGGAATCAGGGCTTTTTCAATTTTCTCATGGTGAGACAATTGGGAGATCATATGAGATTCATGAGAATAATGTGACTTTGTCATCAATTGTCTCACGTGAAAGAAGGTTGAGAAAATTGAATAGACCCGCATAGAATCAAGGTTTTTCTCAATTGTCTCATTTAAAACATTGTATTAAGGGAATCGTGAGAATATTGAGACTATTGAGATTTCAAAGTCCGGTATTAGTTATATACAAGGAGGGTAATATATGTATAAATTTCAGGGATTTACAGAAAAAGCCAATTTGGCTATGAACTACGGAATAGAAACAGCAGAGGAGATGTGCTGCACATGGATAGGCTCGGAGCATATCCTCTCAGGCTTGCTCAAAGAGGGCAGCGGAGTAGCCTATAGCGTACTGTCCGAAGAGGGAGTAGAGTTTGATCAGGTTTATGATCTTCTTCGGGAAAAGTTCGGTGAGGGCAGCCAAAAAGTGAAGCTCACCGTGGGTGATTTTACCCCGAGGGCAAAGAATGTAGTTCAAAAGGCAAATATGCTCAGGGCAAGGCTGCATAACAGCTATATCGGTACGGAGCATTTGCTGCTTGCTATTCTTGACGATGACGAGAGCTTCGCCGCAGGTATGCTCAAAGAGCTTGGAGTGAATATCGACACACTCACCAAAAAGCTTGCCGAAACCATAAGCGCTGATCTCGGAAGAAACGAAGGCTTTACAAATTCGGGCGGCAAGTATACATCAAAAGCATCGGGAAAGAAGGGTTCGACCAAAACCCTCGAGCAGTTCGGCAGAGATCTAACAGCCCTTGCAAGAGAGGGCGAGATAGACCCTGTTATCGGCAGGGAAAAGGAGATCGAGAGGGTTATACAAATACTCTCCAGACGCACAAAGAACAACCCGTGCCTTATCGGTGAACCGGGAGTCGGCAAGACTGCCGTAGCAGAAGGACTTGCGCTTAAAATCGCAGACGGCGAAGTGCCGGAGCTGCTCAGGGATAAGAGAATATTCTCACTTGATCTTACCGGAATGATTGCAGGAACAAAATACAGGGGCGATTTTGAGGAGCGTATAAAGAACGCTATCGACGAGGTTAAAAGTTCCAAGGACATTATCCTTTTCATTGACGAGCTTCACACTATTGTCGGAGCAGGCTCTTCCGAAGGCAGCACGGACGCCGCAAATATCTTAAAGCCCAGCCTTGCAAGAGGAGATTTCCAGATAATCGGAGCAACTACGCTCAACGAGTACAGAAAATATATCGAAAAGGACGCTGCGCTTGAAAGACGTTTTCAGCCTGTTATGGTAGGCGAGCCGACACAGGAGGAGTCGATAACGATTCTCGAAGGATTGCGTGACAAGTATGAGGCACACCATAAGGTCAAGATAACAGATGAGGCTATCAAGGCTGCCGTAACGCTAAGCTCACGGTATATTGCAGACAGATACCTGCCGGATAAGGCGATAGACCTGATCGACGAGGCTGCTTCCCGTGTAAGGCTCAACGCATATACTGCGCCCGAAGAGCTGAAAGAAATAGAGAACAAGATATCCGAGCAGGAGAGTGAGCTTGAAAGCGCTGTCAATGCGCAGGAGTTTGAACGCTGCGCAAAGATAAGAGATAAGATAAAAACTCTGAAAGAGCAGCTTGAAAACAACAAAAAAGAGTGGAAAGAGAAAACAAGCAATATTTCAGGGCAGGTTACCGCAGAGGATATAGCAAATATCGTATCCATGTGGACAGGAGTTCCCGTCGTGCAGCTCACGCAGGAAGAGAGCGAAAGGCTCTTAAAGCTCGAGAGTATTCTTCACGAAAGAGTTATCGGTCAGGACGAAGCCGTAACAAGTGTAGCTAAGGCTATCAGACGAGGCAGAGTAGGGCTTAAAGACCCGAAGCGTCCGATAGGCTCGTTTATATTCTTAGGTCCAACGGGCGTAGGCAAAACCGAGCTTACAAAAGCTCTGGCACAGACAATGTTCGGTACGGAGGACGCTATGGTAAGGCTTGATATGTCGGAATACATGGAGAAGCACACGGTCGCTAAGCTGATCGGCTCACCTCCGGGATATGTGGGCTATGACGATGGCGGACAGCTTACGGAGAAGATTCGCAGAAAGCCGTATTCGGTGGTGCTGTTTGACGAAATAGAGAAGGCACATCCCGATGTGTTCAATATGCTGCTCCAGATCCTTGAGGACGGCAGACTGACGGATTCGCAGGGCAGAACGGTGGACTTCAAGAATACCGTTATCGTAATGACCTCAAATGTCGGTGCGTCACTGATAACAGAAGCCAATAAACGCAAAACTCTCGGATTCGCCAACAGCGATACAGACCCGAGAGATGGTAATATTAAAGAAATCGTACTTGATGAACTCAAAAAGGTGTTCAAACCCGAGTTTATCAACCGTGTTGACGATATTATCGTATTCAACAAGCTAACGCACGATGATATCAAAAAGATAGCGGGCAATATGCTCGATGCTCTTGCACAGAGATTGAAGACTATGGATATTACATTGGAGTTCACGGAAGCCGCAAAGGATAAGCTTGCTGACGAGGGCTTTGATGATACTTACGGTGCAAGACCGCTGAGAAGAACGATCCGTTCAAAGATAGAGGATGCAGTGAGTGAAAAAATACTCGACGGAAGTATCGCAAAAGGCGATAAGGCAGTCTGCGATTTCGTTGACGGAGAGTTTGTTTTTAACAAGTAATTATTACACACAAAATGCCGCAGAGAACACTGTTAAAGGGTTCTTTGCGGCATAGATTTTTTATCGGGATATCAGCTTAACGAACTTTTTGTCATTCATCTGTTCGTTTGTCAGATATTCTCCGTTATAAAACAGCGCATATGTGGTAATTGGCGTGGGGGCATTCTGTGCTTCTTTCTTATTATCAATATGAAAAGCCTTGAATGGAATATCAAGGTCTTTGGCAGTTTTTTCAACTATGGGCACGTATTTCGCATTAAAAGGACATTGGCTTGTGTAATAGAGTACATATCCCGGCTCGTTTGTATGAGGGTGTCTGGCGCACTCTTTAAACTTTGGCGGCTGCGCATCGCTGCTAAACGGCAAATACCACAGCTGAATGCCGTTATCGGCTTCATCGCTTACGGTAAATCCTTTGTGTTTCAGAAATTTCGGATCTGCAAGGAAAGGCTTTTTCTTCGCTGAGCACAAGATACAAAGACCGTTCTTGCCTTTTTCTTTGCTGTCCTCAATACATTCACCCAGCAAATCGTTTGAATATCCATGACCCTTGAATGAACCGGATACCCACAGACAGTTTATGTACATGAAGCCTTCCGCTATGATAGGGTTCCATGCGTTTTCCGCAGGTATATATTCAATAAAACATTTTCCTCGTTCTACGCTTTTCAGAAACACAAGACCGTCGTCAAAACGCTCCGATAACCATGCTTTCTTGGAAGCAACCTGTACATCCTTATCGTTGGAAATAGCACAACAGATATGCTCTCTGTCTAAATTTTCTTTTGTGACTTTTATATATTCCATAACTAACTTCCTTTTTCTGAATTAGAATAGACTGAAGCGCTCATAAAGCCTTGTTAAAGGTCTGTTGCTCTGAGTATCTCGTCAAATATCCTTGCAGCGGTTTCTTGTTTTGAAAGACATGGCAGCTCGTTGATCTTGGACTTTGTGATAATTGTCACAACATTGGTATCCGTGCCAAAGCCTGCGCCCTCGGTTTTCAGACTGTTTGCGCATATCATATCAAGGTTCTTGCGTTCGAGCTTGCCCTTTGAGTTTTCCACAAGATTTTCTGTTTCCATGGAAAACCCGCACAGAAACTGATGTGTTTTTCTTTTGCCAAGCTCGGCTAAAATATCGGGATTCCGTTCGAATTCCACTGTCATATTACCGTCCGATTTTTTTATTTTATGGTCGGCGGTGCTCAAAGGCCGATAGTCCGCTACGGCGGCAGCTTTTACAACAATGTCGCAGTCCTCAAAGCGTGACGTCACCTCGCTGTACATCTCACGGGCGGTGTTTACCCGTACTGTATTCACAAACATGGGCGGCTCAACATCTGCGTGGGCAGTGACAAGAGTAACGTCTGCTCCTCTGAGCATGGCATTTTCTGCAAGGGCATAGCCCATTTTTCCGGTAGAATGATTTGTGATAAAGCGAACGGGGTCGAGCGGCTCTCTTGTAGCGCCTGCCGTGACGAGAACCATTTTGCCCGCCATATCCTTTTTGTATGCACATTCTCTGAGAATATATGCGAGAAGCACGCTTTCATCGGGCATTCTGCCGTCGCCCGTATCTCCGTTTGCAAGCATACCGTTATCGGGCTTGATTATCTCGTATCCGAAAGAAGCAAGCTTTTTGATATTGTCCTGCACGATAGGGTTGTGGAACATATTGTGGTTCATTGCAGGAGATACTATTTTTTTGCATGTACACGCCATTACGGTAGTGGTCAGCATATCGTCGGCGATACCGCCTGCGATTTTTCCGATAACATTTGCGCTTGCGGGGGCGATCATGACTACATCGGCTTTCTTGGCAAGAGCAACGTGCTCAACGCTGTACTGAAAATTCCTGTCGAAAGTATCGATAAGGCATTTGTTGCCCGTTAAGCTCTCGAAGGTTATGGGGTTGATGAAGTTTACCGCATTTTTTGTCATTAATATCTGAACATTTGCATGAAGCTTTTTGCACATTCTTGCAAGGTTGGCGATCTTATATGCCGCTATACTTCCGCTTACGGCGAGAACAATGGTTTTTCCTGTCAGCATTTTGTGTACTCCTTTTTTATATTATATCTATATTTTAACAGAAATAATCAAGTAAAGCTATAGGATAATCTGATTTTATTTTTTATTTCATCAAAATTTATCAAAATAGAAAATTTTATTTTACAAAAATATAAAAAAGTCTTTTATTATTTTTTTGTTTCTGTTATAATATATAATAATTCATTACATCGAAGTGAAAAGGAACTGCATTTATGAAAAAGGCAATAGCGGCGATACTTGCTGCATTAATGCTTGCTGCAGTGTTTACTGCCTGTAACTCTGAAAAAAAGACAGAAACATATGATGAATCAATGACTTATACAAATATGACATCAGAATCGTCCGATGAAGATACAGACGAGGAGATCACTCCGGAAGAACTCCCTTCTGCCGTTGATCTGAGAGATTATAACGGAAAGAATTATGTAACAGTGGTCAAACGTCAGGCTTTCGGAGATTGCTGGTCTTTCGGCAACATCGCAGCCGCAGAAACTTCTTATATCTACAAAAACGATCTGGGAGTTCCTGCAGGTGAAGATATTGATAATGTTAACTTTTCGGAGAGGTATCTCTCATGGTATCTGTTTCACAGTATTACCGAAGATGATGTGAAGCCCGGCAAGGTTCGTGCGTCGCAGGTCGGAGAGGGCTACGATGTGAGCGAAGCGGAAGACAGAAATCCCATTATCATGTTTACTTTCGGAGGAGCAGGCCGTTCGGGAATGAATTTCTTTGCTTCGGGGTTCGGGCCTGTTGACGAAACGACCGAAGTTAACGGAGAATTTCCTTATGCATACTCGGATAAAAACATCGTGAATACCGCAGATTATGAGGATTATGACCAGACGGGCGATTGGTCGATCCCGCTCAATGCTCAGTACCGTAATCCGCCGATAAAAGCATATCTCCGAAACGGTAATATGTTGCCGTGTCCTGCTTCGACAGACTCCGACGGTAATTATCAATACAACGAAGACGGTGTTCTTGCGATAAAGTCAGAAGTTGCAAACGGACGCGCCGTATGTATAACCGCTCTGGTCTACGGCAGAATGAACTATGATAACTGGGCTGCATATACTCCCTCTAATGAGGCAAATCACACAATAACTATTATCGGGTATGATGATAATTATCCGAAGGAGAATTTTGCCGTAACCGATTCTGAGGGCGAGATGAATCCTGAGAGTATACCGCCGACAGACGGCGCATTCATCATCAGGGACAGCTACGGAGAAATGGGCGGCATTGACGGCAAGGGAACATTTTATATTTCCTATCATGATCAATCGCTCAAAGATCCGATGAGCTTTGAATTCGATAAGAACGACTCTGTCAAATATTCAACCCTTAACTATGATCAATATGATTTTCTGATGATAGGCTGGTGTGGGTATACGGACTATGACAGTGAAGCAAAGATGGCGAATGTATTTGACGCCGAAGAGGACGAATATCTTTATCAAATATCATACAAAACGCAGAAGGCAAAAACCACAGTGCATTACGAAATATATAAGGGTATTCAGGACGGAAATCCCGATTCAGGTACTTTGCTTGAAGAGGGGGAGAACTTACATAACTTTGCAGGGATACATAAAATCGATCTTAAAGACCAATACGAGCTTAAAAAGGGCGAGAAATATTCGGTAGTATTAACGATGACCTATACGAACGATGACGGTAACACCACTTATACAGACGTAATTCCGTATGCAAACTCTCTTTCGCAAGGAGCAATTGTAAAGGGTGTTGTCAATAAAGGCGAGAGCTATCTGTTCAATAACGGCAAATGGACCGATATTACCGAGCTTGAAGACAAACGTGCCGAACGGGCGTTCAGTGACAATGAAGATATGAATATTGCAGATGTTTTCAAAGCGAGAACCATAGATGACATTGCAGTCGACAACTATCCGATAAAGGCGATTCTAATCCCCGCAGGCGATTATAGATCATCGAACTGATCTTTGTATCATTGAAAGACATATTATTGATAAGTAAAAGAAAATAAAAGAAAAAGCGGTCAAAAGAAAGGAGCATTATTATGCTGTGTCCAAAATGTAACACAAACAACCCATACGGCAGCACGTTCTGCGCAGGCTGCGGTGCAGCTTTAATTGATTCCGAGAAGGCTCAGTTAAGCATTGCAGACTCGTCAAACAACTACGGAAAGACTACGGTCAACGCCAACAACAATTATTATGAAAACTCTCCGTATAATACTCAACCTCAGGCTCCCGCATATTCCGGGCAGACTAATCAGGTTCAGAACCAACAGCCATATCAGCAGAATATGATAAACTACGGTTCATACACCAATCCCGAAGAGGGTCATGTTTCGACACTGGCATGGATAGGAATATTCTGTATTCCGCTTATCCCTGTTGTAGGCTGGCTTGTACAGCTTATACTCATGTTTGTATGGGCATTTGGAGGCACTAATAAAATTTCGCTTAGAAACTACGCCCGTGCTGCGCTGATCGTAGCAGCGGTCGCTATTCTGTTAATGATACTGATCTTTGCTGTGGCAGGAGTATCGTTCAGCGAGATCATAGATCAATTAGACTGATATTTTTATCATAACAAAAGGCAGCCCGACGGCTGCCTTTTATACTTTAATAAATGATTATTATATCAACGTTTTATACTTGTCGAGCTGTGAAGGGGATTTATAGCTACCAATCCCTCTATGATTCCTTCTACGAGAATCTCGGCGGAGGTGGTGGGAATATGTCGCTCTACTGCCCTATGTGCAGCTTCTTGAAGCTCTCTTTTACCTTCGCTTTTAATTCTTCAAGCTTTGAATCAAACTCATACTCGTCCTCGTCATTATCGGAAAGATCAATGTTTCCTCCGGCTTCCTTATATTTTTTGAGAGCCTCGGACAATTCGGTGTAAAATTCTTCGTCTTCGTTGGGATTTGTTTCATCGGTATACTTTTCAAGCCCGGCATATGTAAGCGTGTCTTTGTATTCGGCTGCGGTGGCTTTGATCAGGTCATATACCTTATATGCGGAGTCCTTGTTGTTGAGCCGTTCACAGCTTTCTCTCATAGACAGAAGTCTGTCGGGATATTTGAGCAGCTGGAAAAGAGTATCTGCGACGGTGTTTTTTCTCACGCTGATCGCCAGGTTATTATTGCACAAGTATTCTGTGTTGTCTGTTTCCTGCCCCGGGATACCTCTGAAAAGCACCATCGGCAGACAGCTTGCGAGCGACTCGGTGACAGTGAGACCGCCGGGCTTGGTTATGATGAGATCGGACAGCTGCATATATTTATGAACTTCATTGGTGAAATATATGAGCATTGTCTTTTTTGTAATGTTCATCTTTTCTTCCTTGCGGGTCGGTTCTTTTTCGTAATTGAAATTAATCTCACGTCTTCCTACCCTCATGTTTTCGTTGCACGAGAGGATAGAATTGAACTTATCGAAAAGCTTTGTGTTTTTCCCTGTGATAACTATTATTTGGAAATCAAGCTCGATCTCGTTGATGTTTTCATACAGCTTCAGTATATCGGTAACACCGAAGCTGCCTGCCATAACCAGTACGGTCGGAACGTTGGGGTCAAAGCCCATTTCTCTGAGATGAGCTTTCTTGTTTTCGTCTTTTTCAAAGAATACAGGGTCGATCGGTATTCCCAGAGGGTGTACTATATTTCTGTCTACTCCTGTTTTTTCAAGCTCGTCCACCATCTGTACGCTTGATACAACATAATTGGTAACACCGGGATTGACATAAATATTATGCGGAGCAAAATCTGTTATGATAGATATCACGGGAACATTGATGTATCCCTTTTCTATGAGCTTGGAACACATCACTGACATAAACGCATGAGTAGTCACCACAATATCGGGTCTGAATTCGGCAAACAGAGGGATCAGCTTTTTGGCAAAAATATTGTTTGACTGCAAAATCAGCTTGTTCAGGCTGTTTGTGTTGTTTGCCATATGATAAAAAATCCCGTAAAGCTTTGAAAGCTTCGTTGCAGAAAATTTGTATCCGTCCACCACGAACCTGTTGAAATATCTGTTTACGTATTCGAGTCCGTCTACTATTCTTACTTCTCCGTCGGGGTCACTTTCGCTTAAAACTTTCTGCAGCGCCTGAGCGCACCGCATATGCCCTCCCCCCGTTTTTGCGGATAGAATCAATACTTTCATAAATGCACTCTCCAAAGATTGGTTAAGGTTAATAAGTATATTATTATATATTATATAAAGGATAATTTTGCTAATAATTTATTAAAAATTCAGCCTCTCTGTAAATCTGAGAGGCTTTGATTTTAATTAAGCAGAAAATCTATTTTGTTGTACCTTGCACAGCTGAGCATAACACTGATTATAGACATTAGAACACCTGCAATGATACCGATATAGAACATACTGTGTCCTCCCGATACTATCGAATATACGCTGATATATTTATACGGTGAGAAGAAGGTCAGCGCATTGAGCGACGGCGACAATGAGCCGACAAAGCCGAACAGAACCGTGATGGTCACGATCACTGCGGAGATAGACGCCGCCTGAGAGCTTGTGTTCATAAATGTCGAAAGCAGGAACGATATAGAAAGATAGATTATCTCGATCAGCATAAATGCAAGTACGGCTAAGGCGATCCTGCCTGTAAAGTTCATTTTGTGGTTGGAGTACAACACGCCGAGAGCCACGGCGAATACCGCAATATTGTAAAACAAAAGTATAACTATCTGGGCAAAATAGCTTGTGAGAACGGTGCATACTCTGGAAACAGGCATTGAATATATAAATGTAATATCGTTATCGCCTCTGCTGCCCGTGTTTGCGGACGCTCCGAGATAGCTTGCATAAATACATCCGACAATCAGCATGAGCTGCATACAAACTCCGAAGTTTACGCCGAAATCCTTGAAGTCGGGAAGGTCAGCAGGCTGTTCACCGCCCGAAACGGACGTCGGAACGGACGAAAGCATATCGCCGATGAATTCGGGAAGTCCTGCATTCAGCAGATTTGTAAACATAACTACTATCAGTATGAAAAGACATACCGAAATGATCATCCACACGATGAAGTTTCTTCGTCTGGATTTTAAGTCGTACGACAAGAGCGGCATAGACAGAAAATCACTCATTACGACTCACCTCCGTTTTCTTGTTCAAGCTTTTTCTCATAATATCTGACGAGTGCGTCGCCGAGTGACGGCAGGGTTATCTGCAGATCGTCAAGGTTATAGTGAGTCAGAGCTTCCACCAGGTCGTTTATATCCTGCTTGTACAGGAAGGATATATATCCGTTTTCCTCGGTGATCTCGGTTATGTTGAACAGCGTGTAGAGCGCCGTAAGATTATCGTCTGTCTTGACGCTGATGCGTCTTGTGTCACTCTTCATGAGGACTTGCTTTTCGGATATCTCAAGCAGCGAGCCTTTTCTCATGATGGCGATCCTGGAGCACATCTGCTGGAGAAGATCGATGTTGCGATCGCTTATAACTACCGTTACTCCTGCTTTGTTGAGGTCGAGCAGATAATGCGCCAGCTTGTTTTTGGTGTCACTGTCGAGGGCGACAAATGCGTTGTCCATGATGACCAGCTCGGGATCACCCATAAGAGCAATAACAATGGCTACCTTTTTTCGGCAGGACATTGGCAGGCTGCCGATACGCTTGTTCTTGTCAACGCTGAAATGCTTGCAAAGCGACATCACCGCATCGTGATCCTTAATACCCTTGAGCTTTTCTGCCGTGCGTATAACGTCGATCGCCTTCATCGTTTCGCAGTACATGGGATTTGAAGGCATAAAGCCGATCCTGCGCTTCCTTTGAACATCCTGCGAATATGATTTTTGCCCCAGAACGGTAACTGTACCGCTTGTAGGGCGGATAAAATCCATAATAATATTGATTATGGTACTCTTTCCGCTTTTCTTAGGCCCTGCAATGCCAAAAAAATCGCCCTTGTTTACGGCAAAGGTCGTATCTCCCAGAGCAGGCCTTTTTGTATAGTATTTTGAAACCTTGTCAAGGGTTATTACAGCCACACAAAACTCCCCTTTTTAAAAATCGTAAGCTTTCTTTTCTTCAGCAGCGCTGTTATGTAAACAAACGCCTACATATATTTTATCATATTTTTCCATTTATTCAATACATAAAGCAAAAACTTTTCCAATTTAATTGTAAAAAAATTTTTGTCGAATATTATCAATGAAAAAATTGCAAAAATAAACCCTGCGAAAATGCAGATAATATATTTGAAAAGACGAAATTGCTTAATTTACAAATTTGTAATACTAATTGGCTTTACAAATTCAGATTTATCTTGTATCATTACTATGTATCGGACTATGTATCGGGAAGCTTATCGGGCGACCCGCAGGGTTATTTATTTTTTTATGTTTTTTATTATTATAACCTGATATCTTAAAAAAATCACAGTGACTTGCCTTAGAAGCTTCACACTGACAGATTATTGCAGGGAGGTTATAATAAATGACTTTAAAGAAAAAGAAGGAAGAGAAATGAACAAAGATGAATTGAAAGAGAAGGTTGACATTTCCGCAGAAGAAAACGATATGGAAAAAAAGTCGGTTTCTCCCATAGCGGCAGTCAAAAATGCAGCATCGTCTTTATCAGGCAGGCTTTTCGGCAAATCTCAGGACAGCGATAGCGAAAAAACACAGCGAAGGGTTCCTCTTATAGTTCCCGTTGTAATCATCGTGGCTGTACTGACGGCAGGCGTCGTTGTGTCAAGCGTGGCAATGGGTGCGCTTAATTCAGAGAAGTATGAGGCTTTCATTGCAACAGAGCAGAGCAATGTTACGCTCAAAAGCCCGTCGGGTATTTTCCTTGAAGGAATTTCCGTTCAGGGTATCGATCTCGGTGGAAAAAGCATGAAGCAGGCGCAGGATATTCTCTGCATAGAGGAGTCCGAGATGATCCCGAATATTGATTTCACTCTGAATTGTCTTGATAAGCTCGTATATATCACAGAAGACGATCTTGTTTTCGAATTTGATACTGTCAAGGTCCTCAATGAAGCATACGAATATAGTGAGTATATGAGAAATATTCTTGCAAAAGAGGAGCGTAACGAGCTGAAGTCCGACGAGAACAAAGACTACACAATTACAATGACATTCAACGAAGCGTCTATTGCGGAGGCAGTAAAGTCGGTTGCGGAGAAAGTAAACGTAGACGTTCAGGACGCTCATGTTACGAAGATAAATGTTGAGGCGATCAATCCCGATGAGATGTTTGTCTTTGCAGACGGTGTTGTCGGATATGATATTGATACAGACGACCTTACTACTCAGCTGTCTACGCTTATCAGGAACGAGAATTACACAGCGGAGATAATAGGCGAGATGAAAGAGATAGAGCCTGACATTACTCTTGAAGATCTCAAGCAGAATCTTGTTCTGATTTCTCAGTATCAGACATGGTCGGGCAACACATGGGCCGGCAACATGAATATGATGACGGCTATGGAGTCCATGAACGGCTCGGTTATCAAAAACGGCGAGACATTCTCTTTTAACGAGCATACGGGCAACAGTAACCTTGCCGAAAACGGATATTATGCAGCAGGTGTTATCGTAAACGGTCAATCCGCAGACGGTATCGGCGGAGGTATCTGTCAGGCAGCAACGACTATCTATAATGCAGCTATCAGAGCAGACATGACTGTTGTTGCCAGAGAACCCCACACATGGCCGTCGGTGTATGTTCCCGTAGGCATTGATTCCGCTATCGACTACGGCAATATTGATATGGCGTTTAAGAACGAAACAGGTCACGATGTCTATCTTATCTGCTATATGGACGGCGGTCAGCTCAACGCTTTTATCTACGGCTACAAGCCAACAGAATATGACGAGATAGTTGTATCCTCATGGTTCACAGGTTCATCGGGCGCAGGATTCGGAGCAGCAGCGTGCCGTAATTATTACAAAGACGGAGAGCTGGTTAAAACAGAGGATCTTCCTTCATCTTTTTACAGTAACGGAGGCGGCACGAGCTATTCGTATGACGAGCCTACAACAGGCTATGTTTACAAGAGAGTGTTTACCAATCAGCAGGCTGCCGACGGAAAAACACAATATGAGATAACTACCTTAGAGGAAACCGAAGACGCCGAAGAAACAGAAGAATAATAATCAGAAATTCAGACTCCCGAAATTTTTTCGGGGGTCGTTTTTGGGCAGTTATTCGTTAGAGGAATAATTGGGAAATATAATCAAAAAAATCACGGTAAACAATATTTACTTGTATTAAAGAAAATGTTTCATTTTTGTTGCTTTTTGGAGAATTTTGTAATATAATAAGAACATATCTGATTTTTGGGTAATAAATTCTAATTTACCGAACAAAATATAATATAATAAAAGAAAAGAGGAACTATATGGTTTTCGCTGACTTGTTTTTTCTGTATATCTTTTTGCCTGCGTGCCTCATATGCTATTTTGCCATTAAGAATATCAAATATAAAAATGCGGTGTTGATAATATTCTCGCTGATTTTTTATGCTTGGGGCGAACCGACTGTTGTATTGCTGCTGATACTGAGTACGATAGTCAACTGGCTGCTCGGACTGGCTATAGACAAGCACCGCAAGGACGCGTTTGGCAAGCTGGCCGTTGCAGGATCGCTGATATTCAGCCTTGGCATGCTGGTGATATTTAAATATCTCGGCTTTATCGTTGAGAATTTAAATCTGATACCAGGGGTGGATATACCTGTCCCCAATATTACTCTTCCGATAGGCATAAGCTTCTATACATTCCAGATACTGTCGTATATTCTTGACTGCTATTGGGATCAGGTCAAGGTTCAGAAGAACTACTTCAAGTTCCTCTTGTTTGTATCCTTGTTCCCGCAGCTTATCGCAGGTCCTATCGTCAGGTACAGCGTTATTGAAAAAGAGATCTATGACAGAAAAACCACAGTTGCCGACATGAGCGACGGCGCATGCAGATTTATGATAGGTCTTGCAAAGAAGGTTATCCTTGCGAATAATCTTTGGGTGATCGTGGAGAATTTCTTTACCGATGATATTACGGGACTTTCCGTGTTCGGCACATGGTACACGGTCATTGTTTATGCCTTATATGTGTTCTTCGATTTCAGCGGCTATTCCGATATGGCTATCGGATTGGGCAGAATCTTCGGGTTCCATTTTGACGAGAACTTCCGTCATCCTTTTATGTGCAGAAACATTGCCGAATTCTGGCAGAGATGGCATATCTCGCTCGGCTCATTCTTCAGAGATTATCTTCTGTACGTACCCATAGGCGGAAAGATACACAAGTACCTCAACCTGTTTCTTGTGTGGTTCTGCACGGGTATGTGGCACGGCGCTTCGTGGAACTTTATTATCTGGGGACTTTACTTCGGTACGTTCATACTGATCGAGCAGCTGCTCGGCAAGAAACGTATGAAGGCGATACCGGCTGTGATCTCTCATATTTACAGCAAGATAGTTATCATAGTAGGTTTTGGTATATTCTATTTTGAGAATTTCTCGCAGCTCGGCGATTTCTTCAAGAATTTAGTCGGCGCAAATCACAATGCGCTTGCTGATACGATCACGACCACAAGTATGGTGAACAACTGCTTCTTGCTTGTTGTATCTCTGATAGCCTGCTTCCCTGTGGGCGCAGCGGTCAACAAGCTGTTCGACAAGACGAGAAGCTCTATTGCAATAGGACAGGTGCTGAAGGTCGTGTATTGCCTGGGACTATTGATAATATGCAGTCTGCTTCTGGTAGACGCTACAAGCAATCCTTTCCTTTATTTCAGATTCTAAAATAGGAGGGTATTTCAGATGGCTAAATCAAATAAACGCAATATAGACGAAAACGATCCGCAGTACATTGAGAACAAAAAAAGAAGTGACACAAGATTCTGGTTCAGACTTTTGTCTGTTTCCGTGATCGTTCCTGTCTATACGGCTATCGTGATCACGCTTTTGGTACTTCCCCGCTCAACTATCTCTATGCTTGAAAAAAGAGAGCTTGCGACATTCCCGAAGTTCAGCTGGGAGAGCTATTTCAACGGCGAATATACTGCCGCCGTTGCGAATTACTTCGATGATACAGTACCGTTCCGCGATACGCTGAAGCAGGCAGGCAGCCAGTTGACTAACCTGCTTGGGATAAAATATAACAATGTTCAGGTGTCTGGTCAGATGTATGTTGTAAATACCGATGACGACGAGGAAGAAGAGGTTTTGTCCGTTGTCGAGAGCAAGGCAGCGACCGATACGGACAAAAAAGACAATAAGGATAAGAAGGATACAGATTCGGATACCGACAGCGAAAAGAAAAAATCAAAACCAAAGGGTCAGGAGATCGCCGACGGTGTGTTCACAAACGGCACGATCGTTGTGTATCAGGACGGGCATTACAGAGCTATGTCTATGTACGGCGGCGGCTCGGGATCGACCTATGTAAATGCGCTTAATAACTTTGCAAGCGATTTGCCGAAGGTGCGTATGTACTCTATGGTAGTTCCTACTCCCGGCGAGTTCTATACGCCTAAGAATTTCAGCGATTACAACGCAAGTCAGGAAGATGACATTATAGAGATGAACAATATGCTCAAGGGAGTTAAGGGGATAAATGTGTGTCCGATCCTTGCCGATCATGTGGACGAGACGATTTACACAAGAACAGACCATCACTGGATGTCAGACGGAGCATATTATGCAGCGGAGGAATTTGCAAAGACAGCGGGAGTTCCGTTTGCGAAGCTTTCGGAGTATAAGAGAGAATCCGTTGAGGGATATGTCGGCACGATGTACAACTTCTCCGATAATAATGCCGATCTGCTCAACGATCCCGAGGATTTCATTTTCTACAGACCGAGCAATAAGTATACAACGGAATACTATACGCAGAGCTATGTTTACAGTCATGAAGGTGAGCTTATTCAGGAGATCGGCGATATAAGCAGTATGTACATGACTTATATGGGCGGCGACGGATATGTTTGTCATATCAAGACCGATGTTAAGAACGGCAGACGTTTGTGCGTAGTTAAAGACAGCTACGGAAATGCCGAGATACCATTCTACACAAATTCCTTTGAGGAAATATTCGTTATTGATATGAGATATTTTGAACTCAACCTTGTCGACTTCTGCAAAGACAAAAATGTAACTGATATGCTGTTCACAATGTGCACCTACTCCGCAGTAGGTACAAATGCGGATAACCTTGAGGTGTTGAGAACTCAGAGCGGTACAGTTGCCGAGGAAGATCCGATCGTCGATCTGCCCGAAACGGAATCCGAAAATGAAGATAACGAACCGTTAGTTCCCGAGGAAACACCGCATATCAGCGATGAGAACTATACGGGTGAAGATAACAATAACGAAAATTATTATGAAGAGGACTACTACGGGGAAGAGGAGTATTACTAAAGGCTAACCATCACAAAGCGTGCTTGCGGGGAGGATAGTATTATGAAATGTCAGAATTGCGGTAATGAGTTTACCGGAACTTTGGAAATATGCCCGGTTTGCGGATTGCCGCTCGATAGCGGGGTATCCGATGAGTACAATGCAGTACCGATAAATCTTGAAAAGAACAGCAGTCAGTCCGGCGGCTATAATATGTCGGGTACAGATATGCCCTCTGGGGGGGCAGTCTGTGCAGACCTATGGTGATTCTTATCAGATGAAACAGCCCGAACAGACTGCGGGTAAGGTCTATAAGATGCGGCAGCCTGTACAGAATACGGGCAGTACATACCCGTCACAGTCGCCTGTGCAGAATATTGGCGGAACATACCCGCCACAGCAGACTGTGCAGAATGTTGGCGGTACATATCCGCCTCAGCAGCCCGTACAGAATGCAGGCAATCCTTATGGGCAGTCGCAGAATATGCAGCAGGGTATGAATAGTTATTCCGTACCGCAATACGGACAGCAGCCCATGCCCGGATATTATCCTCAGGGTCAGATAAGTATGATGACAAAGCATGAGTTTATGAAGCTTCCGTCTATGAAAAAGATCAGGACAGACTGGAACATCGCATGGATAGGCTTGTATGTTATTATAATGGGAAATATGCTTGCGGCACTGATCACCGGCAAGCTCTATGTGCTTATTGATGTGTTTTTATTGGTCGGACTGAATCTCGGTATCCACATCGGATTCAACAGAGGATGTTCGATAGCTGTGCTTGTTTATGCAATATATAACTTTTGTTACTTGCTGTTGGCAGAAGGAAAATTGGGCGGAGTGTTGATATTGTTTCTGGGTGCTTGGGCGATCAAGGCAACATTTGCATTCCATAAGGAATGGAATAGTTATAAACTTACAGGATTCATTCCCTGATATATAGGGTAGTTAGGAGAAAAAATATGAAAGAGCTTGAATATCCTTTTGACTCTGCTTATATAATGAAAAAGAGGAAGTCGATAAAGAGAACACTTTTGGCGGACGGATCGGTACGGCTGAAAAAGAAGATCGCCGTGTTGGGCGGATCGACTACAAATGATATTGTATCCATAATGGAATTATTCCTGCTTAATATGGGAATAGAACCGGAGTTTTATCAATCCGAGTATGCTCAGTACTGGCAGGACGCTATGTTCCCGAGCGACGAGCTTGCAAGCTTTGCGCCCGATATTGTGTTTATCCATACCACCAACAGGAATATTACAGCATTTCCGAGGGTTACGGATAAACCTGAAGATGTACAGGAGCTGCTGAGCAGTGAGTTTGACCGCTATAAGCAGATGTGGACGGCAGTGAGCGAGCGATTCCGCTGCCCGATAATACAGAATAATTTTGAAATGCCGTTTTATCGTCTGATGGGCAACCGTGACTGTTCCGATTACAGGGGACGTGAAAACTTCATCAGCCGTCTTAACATGATGTTCTATGATTACAGTCAGAACACAGGCAATTTCTATATCAATGATATTAATTATATTTCGGCAAGCTATGGATTAAAGGAATGGTCAAATCCGCTGTACTGGAATATGTACAAGTATGCGCTGTGCTTTGAGGCTATTCCGGAATTTGCGTTCAATACTGCAAACATCATAAAATCGGTATTCGGTAAGAATAAGAAAGCGCTTGCCTTAGATCTTGACAACACGCTTTGGGGCGGTGTTGTAGGCGATGACGGCGTGGAACATATTCAGATAGGGCAGGAAACAGGCGTTGCTCAGAGCTACTATGAGTTCCAGAATTACATCAAGGCTCACAAGGATTTAGGCATCATGCTTACGGTATGCTCGAAGAACGACGAGGAAAATGCCATAGCAGGACTCAATCACCCTGAGGGAGTACTGAAGCCCGATGATTTTATAATCATCAAAGCCAACTGGGAAAATAAGGACAGGAATATTGCAAACACCGCCGCAGAGCTTAACATTTTGCCGGAGTCAATAGTGTTTGTAGATGATAACCCTGCCGAAAGAGCGATAGTAGAAGCACAGCTGAAGGGAGTGTGCGCCCCCGTTATGGACGGAGTTGAAAACTATATTCAGACTCTTGACAGAAGCGGTTATTTTGAGGTGACGACCTTCAGCGAGGACGACATCAAGCGAAACGAGATGTACAAGGCTAATGTTCAGAGAGCTGCTCAGCAGGCGACATTCGAGAATTACACCGATTATCTGTTAAGCCTTGATATGAATGCCGTGATAGATGATTTTATCCCGATGTATATACAGAGGATAACGCAGCTGTCAAATAAGAGCAATCAGTTCAATGTAACAACAAAGCGATACACGACAGCCGAGATGGAAGAAGTGTTTGCAAGCGATCAGTATATCAGACTGTACGGCAAGCTAACTGATAAATTCGGCGATAACGGTGTTGTATCGGTAGTTATCGGCAAAAAGGACGGAAAAACGCTCAACATGGAGCTGTGGCTGATGAGCTGCAGAGTGCTTAAAAGAGATATGGAGCTTGCTATGCTCGACACACTTGTGGAGAAGTGCAGACAGCAGGGTATAGACACAATTAACGGCTACTATTACCCGACCGCAAAGAACGGCATGGTAAAAGAGCTGTACAAGACGTTCGGCTTCGACAAGGTGAGCGAGGACGATCAGGGCAATACCGTATGGACTATGAGTGTTGCAGATTATGAGAAGAAAAATCACGTTATCAATGTTCACGGCAATGATAGCGAACAATAACATTAAAAACGGAGGTAATTATAATGACAGAGGAAGAGATCTACGAAAGATTAAACGAAGTATTCAGAGATGTATTTGACGATGATACGATCGAGGTTGACGACCTCACAACGGCAGACGATATCGATGATTGGGACAGCTTAGAGCACATCAATCTTATCGCAGCGGTTGAGAAGGAGTTCGGGATCAAGTTCAAAATGGGCGAGGTTTCGACAATGAAGGACGTCGGCGAGATGGTCGAGATCATTATGGATAGGATCTGATTTTTTATTCTCTATTTAGGGAAAACTTGTTGCGAATAATATTGGGTGGGGCTTGTCGGCGGTCGTCTGATTGCTATAGCCCCATCTTTTTCTTGATATTTTTCTTGATCTGTGATATAATACTACAAAATACGATTTATAATATAGAAAGCAGTGATGATACCGTGAGCAAAAATTTAATTATTGTACTCAGCGATGAAGAATACGATGCAATTCACAATAAGGCGAAGGAAAAAGGTATTTCCGCATCAAAATATGCTTACGATATTCTGTTTAAGAATAAAGATTCCTTTGAAAGCAAATGGATCTTATTGATGGAACGAATCGAACAATATCCCTCCGGCGCAGAGTTTGATATTTCCATTATAGTGGGTGTTGCACTTTGGCAAAGCTACGACCGGGGTACAAAGCTGTCACTCGCCCGCACGCTGAAACGTAAAATAGATGACGGTAGTATCACTAATGTCGAAGTTGTGGGGAGATCGGCAAGCAACATAACCATTTACAGAAAGAAGTAACATAACAATTTATAAATCATGAATAAATTATGAATTAATTATAGATTTTACGAACCGCTCCTTGCTGTTAGCAGGGGGCGGTTTTTTGCGATTTAAAAATTAGGTATCATAATCATAAAAAAATAATAAATACGGCTTGACAAATATAATCACTTATTATATAATATGAACAGAAGAAAACAACTACTCCGTATGTAAACGTACCCTACAGTATGGTACGATATAAAATAAGAAAGGATTGATAATATGACAGAATTCACAAAATACGAGAGAAGAAGGGGCTTTTATCAGGCTTGGTTTAATTCACCGAAAACACAAAACACTTTAAAGGGAAGAATAATTGATCTGCAAGATTTGTTATTAGGTGCTGACGACCCCGCCGGGATTTATCAGATTTCCTTCGTAAATAAGGTGGAAAATTTGGCAGTAATTGCTTATATTGGCGAAAGTAAGTACATTAAAACGAGAATTCTGCAGCATCTGAAGCACTGGTTTGGCGATACTAACCTTACTTACCTTACTTACCATACGGGGCTCCCGGCTGGCGATCCTAACTGGAGAATAGAGATACGCTTGTTGGCGGAGGATGAACGCTATATAGAGCGCAAGCTTCGCGAGCAGAATTATATTCTGAATAATAAGCCTTTTCTGCAGGATGATTGCGATGGCTTGTTTCAGCGCTATAACAGTCCTTATATTGGTAACGACCTCTGCCTACACCCTTGGAATAACCAGCGACACATAGCATTTGAACACGCGGTTAATAGAGCCCGAAGTGAAAAAGCAAAAACCGAGTTTGAGGAGAAAAATGAATAATTTTTATGAAATAATAGAAGCCTTAGAGAAATTATGTATAGACTACGATAAGTTAACGTATAGTCAATTTTTGAGCCTTGAAAATGAGTTCAAGGCTCACATTGGACGGGTGGGCGAGGTCTACTACATGACAAAAAAGCTCGAGTACGACCCCCTGATTGTTGCTTTTGACGGGATGGTTGAGATAGACGGGGTGCTGCTGCACTGGGATACGCGGAGGAGAGAGGTGACTAATGGAGATGTTGTAATTAGCATTAGCGAGCATTTAGCCGACCTTATGACCAGGGTAATGCAGGATTTTGATTTTCTGTCCATTGGTGATGAAACTCTATAAAACAAGGTGGGATAACATGGATAAAGATAAAGAAAACGTTATTTTAGAAGAATGGATTTCTTATTTGCAAAATAATCGGATTCATTTTATTCAGGACGTAGATTTCGATTCAGGACTTGATCGGATTACTATACTATTTCAGAATTGCTCCTGTTCCCCTGGAGGTATTATCGAGAGCAGCATCTATTTCCACTCCGACTGCTTTGAAATCTCTGTCTATTACTGCGAAGAAGCGAGCAACTGGCTTAAAAAGGCTTCTCCTAAAGCACAGGCAAAAGTATATCGGCTGCTGAACTACGTTAACGCCGAGATATGGGCAGCTTGTTCAGACGGTGTTTTATACAAGAACAGCCTCTTGTATTCTCCTCGCTTCTTTATTACAGAGGATGGGCAGTTTGATATTTGTACCAAGACTATTGTGCCTTATCTTTTTTACGAAATTGCACCGCTTGAAACTAAAGATTTCTTCACGGCTGCCATGCCCGAACTGCTTGATTATCTATCGCCGCCGATATTTTCATTGTTATTTGATGAGGATTTCTCGCTGGATCTTGCTATTGAAATGGTTGACAGAGTGACAGAGATCATAAAAACCGGTATCTCGCCGGAAGAACGTGTGCTTATGGAGATGTCATCGGAGCGGCGAAGAGAGATTGACGAGATCCTGAGGAATGATGAAGAAAGATTAAAAGGTGAAAAGGCAGTAATACTTTCAATGGAACGCCCGAAAAGCTGACAGTGCATGACATTATGCAAAAAAGTTATAGCAAAAGGCTGCCCTCGTCTTTCACAAAAGAAAAAACGAGGGCAGCGGTGTTAATCGCTTATTAAAAAAATCTCAAAAAAATTTTAAAAAAAATGAAAAAAACCCTTGCATTTTTAAAAATAAAGTGCTATAATATCAATTGTTGAAAGACAAAGAGAAAAAATTGGTGTTGATTACGTCGAGGGTACACCTGTTCCCATTCCGAACACAGAAGTTAAGCTCGATGGTGCCGAAGATACTTGGGTGGTGACGCCCCGGAAAAATAGGGAGATGCCAATATCGTATAGTAGTCGTCCAATAGGGCGGCTGCTTTTTTTTACGGGAAAGGATAGTGTTACCGTGGATATTACCGATAAGAATATTGACAATGGAAAAGCCTTCGACTGGGGCAGAGTATCAGGCGAATACGCAAAATACAGAGATATCTACCCAGAAGAATTTTACAACAGGATAATTGACCGTGGGTTATGCGTTAATGGGCAGAGGGTTCTCGATGTAGGTACGGGAACAGGCGTGATCCCGAGAAATATGTATCGTTACGGAGCAAAATGGACAGGTGCGGATATTTCCGGGAACCAGATAGAGCAGGCTAAACTGCTGTCGCAGGGCATGGATATAGAATACCTTGCCATACCGACAGAAAATATCAGTTTCCCCGATAATACGTTTGATGTAATTACTGCCTGTCAGTGCTTTTGGTATTTTAAGCACGATATAACGAGCAAGCTGTTTTCTCATATGCTGAAACCGCATGGCAGGCTGCTTGTTTTGTACATGGCGTGGCTGCCTTTTGAAGATAAGATCGCAGGAGAGAGCGAAAAGCTTGTTTTGAAGTATAACCCTGACTGGAGCGGAAAAGGAGAAAATATTCACCCGATAGAGATCCCCGACTGCTATAAAGAACACTTTGAGTTGGTTCACAGCGAGGAATACAGATTAAACGTGCATTTCACAAGAGAAAGCTGGCACGGCAGAATGAAAGCCTGTCGGGGCGTGGGCGCATCGCTGACTGCGGATGAAATTGGGCGGTGGGAGAAAGAACACCTCGATCTGCTGAATAGAACTGCACCTGATGAGTTCGATGTATTGCATTATGCAGCGATGGCAGAATTAAGGTTGAAAAAATAGAAGGGCGAAAAATATTATGAACAGTTTTACAAAGCATTTTGTTTCAATGATTTTAACTGCGGTAACATTGCTTATGTCCTGCGGCATGATGACAGCGTTTGCAGCACAGCTTACCCCGACAACGCTTGGTGATCTAAACTCCGACGGAAAAATTACCGCACAGGACAGCCTGCTCATACAGCGTGTTGTTATCGGTATGGCAAAACTCGGCAAGGACAGCACACAGTATGCAGATATAGACAAGGACGGCAAGGTCACAAACAAGGATGCACTGCTGATCCTGCGGTATACTATAGGGTATCGTGTTGATGGGTTACCGTATCAGACGAAGGATGGGGAGCCGGAAGTGGGTTTGCTTATTGACTATGATGGTACTATACCCGATTTTAAAAATCAATATAAAAACGAATACGGTGATCATGTTGATGATTTTGTTTGTATATGGTACAAATATATATGTGAAGATGATGGCTGGCATTTGCGTATAGTCGGACAATTCAGAAATAATCAGGAAGATGTTATATTTGACAGTATTGAAGCTTATGATTATTATCCGGATTATGTCGGTCGGATTGGTGATGAAACTGAATACAATACAGTATTTATATATTGTCCGTGATGACAATTACAAGCAAAAGCAGTATGAGTACCCACCCATACTGCCTTTGTTTTTTGGTTTGTTATTTAACTCATTACTCGGACATCGCTGTCTTCGGTTGAATCCCTGAACAGCAGAGATATGCACCATACGGCGCAAAGTCCTACTATCGTATAGATGATCCTGCTGAGGATACTCGACTGACCGCCAAAGATCCATGCAACTAAGTCAAACTGAAAAATTCCTATCGAGCCCCAGTTGATACCGCCTATAATAAGCAGAGTTAATGCAATTCTGTTGAGCATAATTAAATCTTCCTTTCTGTTTTATCGATAGTATTATTGACAGAAATTCGGATTTTATTCATGTTAAAGATCATAATTTTATGTAATGATTCGGCGGACACTGTCCGCAAATAAAAAGAGATTATCTGTTGCAATGAAGCCGGATGTGAGATTTAAGTGAGTATATAATTAGCTGTGAACGCATATCGTCAGCGGACACTGTCCGCTATTGAGTTATCGTAATTTTTGTTTTATCAGACGTTACCGTAATGTCGCCCATACGTGTGAGATAATACTTTATTCCCATATTATCGAGCAGATTTGTCATATCTTCCTCTTCCGGCTCTTCCTCGGACGAGGTTATCACGGCATATGTCGGCGTTATGTTTTCGAGCAGGTTGTCAAGCTGCTTCTGGAAATTCCCGTGATAGGGAATTTTTACAAAATCATATGTCGTGCTGTTTTGGAAAATAAAGTCTTTCAGCCTGTCATTCTGCGCATCGCCCATAAATATAAAGCTGGTGTCACCGTAAAAAAGCGATGTGATAAGAGATGAGTTGTTGCTGTCGTTTTTTTCGTATACTGTTTCGGGACCGTTGATCTTAAAGTTCATGTCACCTAATGTGAATTCCAGATCGCCCGATACCGTCACGGGGGTAATGCTTTTGCTTTCAAGGGCGGCAAGATATGCTGTGTAGTACTCACTCTCCTTGGGTACGTTGCTTTGATATACTGTTGCAACATCGGTGTTTTCGATTACAGATGAAGCGCTGCCTACGTGATCCTTGTCAAAGTGTGTGATGATAAGACAGTCAAGGCTTGTTATATTATTTTGCTTGAAATATGACGAAATATCCTCGTAGAGATCGCTTTCGCCGGTGTCGATCATGACGGTGTGTTCGCCGTCGGAGATGATACATGAATCCGCCTTGCCTGCGTTGAAGAAATAGACCGATATTTTATCGGCACTGCCCGTCACACTGCAGGCAGTCAGGAGAAATGATGAGATAATGGTCAGACATATTAATGCTATGGATAATAAATGTGTCTTTTTCATGATATACACCCCTTGCTTTACTTATTAACATTTTCAAATCAAATTGTTATACTTTCGGCATTCCGATCAGTACAACACTATTATAATGGTCAATGCTTAAAAAATAATTAAAATTAAACAAAAAATGCTAAAATTTTAGAAATGTTATCGTAACAGAGCGAAATGTTATTTTCATTTTTTTGTAGGAAAAATCGTTCATTTGTAACAAATGTATAATTTGAAATAAAACTTTTGTCATATTTGTCAATATACTTTAATTCTCGGAAAAAATGTGGTATAAT
The DNA here is from genome assembly GCA_900315255.1 of uncultured Eubacteriales bacterium. GTDB lineage: Bacteria > Bacillota > Clostridia > Oscillospirales > Acutalibacteraceae > RUG592. The sequence goes on from OMYH01000001.1 coordinate 74,562, forward strand.
AACCCTTATGTAAATTACTATGGTGTATTATGCAGATTTATACGGTTTTTTCGAACCTGAATCGGAATTATCGTTGAATGGGGTTATTTGTTTTATGAATGAAAGAAATAAAAATCACAATGATGTAATTTTCGGACGCAATCCTGTAATGGAAGCCGTTAAAAGCGGACGTGCGATAGAATCCATCGTTGTGGCGAGAGGCAGCCGCAGCGGTGCGATCTCTGCAATACTTGCGAAGGCTCGCGAGAGGGGTATCGTCATAAAGGAAGTTGATCCAAAGAAGCTCGACTATATGACAGGCATGGCTGCACATCAGGGAATCGCCGCCACAGCGTCCGTAAAAGAGTATTCCACAGTAGAAGATATTTTAAACACAGCAAAGGACAGGGGAGAAGCCCCGTTTATAATCATACTTGACGAGATAGAAGATCCGCATAATCTTGGTGCTATAATACGTACGGCGGAATGCGCAGGCGTCCACGGAGTGATAATCTCACAGCGCAGAAGCGCCGGACTTAGCTTTGCGGCAGGCAAAGCCTCGGCAGGTGCGGTAGAATATATGAAGGTCGCAAGGGTAGTGAACATACCTAATGTGATAGACAAGTTGAAAGAAAACGGCTTGTGGGTCTATGGCGCGGATATGGACGGAGAGTTATATACGCACGCTCCTTTAACAGGACCGATAGCCATTGTAATAGGAAACGAGGGTAAGGGCATAGGACCTCTTGTTCGCAAAAAGTGTGACGGCATAGTGTCTTTACCAATGACAGGCAGAATATCCTCGCTCAATGCGTCTGTTGCGGCAGGTGTTCTGACATATGAGATAGTACGGCAGAGAACAGCAAACGTATGAGACATATACAGCGAAAGGGGTGAAATGTGTGTCTGAAAGAGAAGATATTGAATCGGTCAGAACCGAAAAAAATCCTGATACTAACAAATCCGACAGTTCCGATAAAGACAGTCAGGCGAACGGGAAAAATCCCCCCGTGCATTCTGATGAAAAAACCGTTAAACCCAGCTTGATTGATAGATTGAAGAGAGCTTTTTCTACCGAGGACACAGAATATACCGACGAATACAGTGACGATGATTTTCCCGATGATATTGAAATTACAAAAGGCAGCATTTTCGGTAATCTCTTCGGAAAATCGTTAAAAGCGGCAAAAACACCTGAAACCGAAGTAAAAAGCGATACAGACGAAAAAAAATCGGCTGAAAACAATTCCGATAAGACGAATGAAAGCGAAGACACGGGTACAGATGTAAATATAGAAACGGATCCGCAGGCGGTAACGGAGGATGCAAAACCCGAACCCGATCCTGATCCGGAGGAAGAAGCCGAATTTGCAATGATCAATGCGATCCTTGACGGCGAAAGCATTGATGATATGACATTTCCCGATGAAGTTGTTTCCGAAGAAGAGAATAAGTCCAAGGACACAGCACCGGAGGTTACGGAAACAAAGTCCGAGGACACAGCACCTGAGGTTGCGGAAACAAAGTCCGAGGACACAGCACCTGAGGTTACGGAAACAAAGTCCGAGGACACAGCACCTGAGGTTGCGGAAACCAAATCCAAGGACACAGTACCCGAGGTTACGGAAACCAAATCCGAGGACACAGTACCTGAGGTTACGGAAACCAAATCCGAGGACACAGTACCTGAGGTTACGGAAACCAAGTTCGAGGACACAGCACCTGAGGTTACGGAAACAAAGTCCGAGGACACAGCACCTGAGGTTACGGAAACAAAGCCCGAGGATAAATTACCCGAGGATAAATTACCCGAGGATACAGAAAGAAGCAGCGAGGTCGGCGACAGCTTTGACAGTATTGATATAATTATCGAAGAAGATGATATTCAGGATCTGATCGGCGATGATGATTCCGAGCTTGTATTTGCGGAGTTTGACGTAGATGACGAGAGCGGCGGAGTTGATATTATAGAGATCAATGAATCGGCAGATGTCACTCCGAGATCCGAAAATTCGGACGAAACGGTTAAAGCAGAGGAAAAGTCCGGGAATGAAACCGAAACAAGTGTCGGGGATACAAACAAGAGCGAAACCGAACCGCAGGCTGACAGTGCCGATGAAGAGATTGCGGTTGAAGAGGATCAGCCGTTTGATGAATCACACGACAATGATTTTGATGTAGAGAAAACGGATAATTCCCCCGAGGATAAGAAGGATATCTCCGAGAGTGGGGATAAACCCACCGAGGATAAGAAGGATATCCCCGAAAATGAGGATAAACCCACCGAGGATAAGAAGAATATCCCCGAAAATGAGGATAAACCCACAGAGGATAAGAAGAATATCCCCGAAAATGAGGATAAACCCACCGAGGATAAGAAGGATATCTCCGAGAGTGGGGATAAACCCACCGAGGATAAGAAGGATATCTCCGCAAGTGGGGATAAACCCACCGAGGATAAGAAGAATATCTCCGCAAGTGAGGATAAACCCCACGAGGATAAGAAGAATATCCCCGCAAGTGAGGATAAACCCACAGATGACAAAAAGACAGGCAAGTTCAAAGAGTTCTATTCCAAGGCAAAAACAAGGCTTACCGTTATGTGGAATACCATGGACGACGGATCTGTTCAGCCTGCGGAGAGTAAAGCTGTATCCTTAGTAAAGGAAAATAAAGAGTCTGTTAAATCTGAAGAGAATACCGAGGAGCATGAGCCTGTTCCCGTACCCGATTCAGAACCCGAGCCGATACTTAGTACGGACGAAAACGAAGATACAGACCGACAGTCCTATGGTGAAGAACTGTATAAGGATATGTTCGGAGGAGAATCCGAGCTTGATAAATACAAGCGTCAGCTTTACGGCGATGACTATGTTGAAACGAAGGAAGAAAAGAAGCTGCAGGAAGACTCCGTATCTTCATTCTTTGACGCAGCCGAAGATAACGACGGCACACCTCAAAGCAAAAAGCCGATTACAAGAATGACCGTCATCCGTAATGATGCGCCGCAGCAGGTCGACAGATCGGACAGAGTGACGATCAGAGAGTCACTTAATGTAATTGAGCAGGACCCCAGAGAGGCAGTGCTGACAGCGGAGGATAAGAAGCAGGAAGAAAAAAATCAGCAGGTGCTTGAAAAGGTCAAGGTTTTTGAAGAGGAGTATGCACAGCGAAAGGAACAGCATGCTCAGGAGAGAGAAGAACGTGCCAGAAAAAATGCTTTGGCATATGAGAAGAAGTTCGGCGCTGCAAAGCATATCAGCGAAATAGAGATACATAATTATGCGTATCCTGATGAATATGAATCCATCAAGGTGAAGGCAGGATTATTCTCGGAGTCCGTAAAGACGGAATATGATTTCTATCTCGGCTACTCAAAGCTGCAAAATGTGGCAAAGCGGCAGCTCAGAATCAATACCGACAGCAGTGAGGATAAAAAAGATAACACTTCTGCCGGTGCAGCGGCAAACAGCAAAGCACCCGCAAGAGCCGATGAAACCGAACGTACCGCAGTGTATGACGTGAATGATTCCGTTAGCAGGGAGCTTGAAGAAATAGACAAACAAAATCCCGATCTGTTTGAATATCGAAACGAAGAAGAAGCGGGAAGAGTAAGACAGCGTATACACGGAGAACTCAAACGCTATAAGTCGCGATTCAGAACAGAAGCGCTACTAACGGCAGCGGTACTCGTGTTGTGCCTGTTCAGCAGCAAGTTCTCGGTAGGCGGAGGTGAAAACGCAAACGGCATATCCGTGAGAATATTTGCCATAATAAACTTTTTGATCTATACTGCATCGGTATATAATGTCAGAAGCATCATTACACACGGGCTCAAATCACTTGCCAAACTGAAAGCTAACCGTGATACGAGCATTGCACTGGCAGGTATTGCAGTATGGGTTCAGTCACTCGCAGCGGTTATTACACCTGCACCGTTCCTCAGACAGGGACTCACTTTGTATTCAGTGATCATCATGCTGATCTTTGCGGTCAATACCTATGGAAGATATCTGAACGCAGTAAGGATCAACATGAATTTCAGGTTCGTGACGGATTCATCTCAGAAATATACTGGCAAGTTTTTCCATGATCAGAGAATGCTTGCTACCCTTTTAAGCGGAATGAGGAACGAAAAGTCCGAGCTTGTGTTCCAGAAGAAAACAGCATTCCTCAAGCACTTTATAAAGCTGTCGAAGATGCACGACCCAGGCGAAGAGCTTGCAAAGAAATTCGCTTTGCCCACGCTTGCGTTTACAGTGTTAATGACGATAGTCTACGGATTATTGTCACATGATTTCTGCGAAACATTATCATTCCTGAGCATTATGCTTTGTGTCTGCGTGCCTGTATGTTCACAGATCCTCGGTGCACTGCCGCTGAGTAAATTGTCGAGAGAGGCGCTGCAGAATCAGTCTATGGTAGTAGGCTATCCTGCCGTAGAGAGATTTGCCGACAGCGGAGCCGTAATGATAGACGCCAAAGAACTTTATCCCGAGGGCAGCGTTCATCTTTCAATGCTCAAGACCTTTGACGACAGACGAAAGGACGAGGCTGTTATCGCAGCAGCTGCTATAATGATCGCAGCAGGCGGTGCGGCGTCCGGTATGTTTGATGAGCTTATCGGACAGAGAATAGAGATGCTTCCCAAGGCTGAAAATGTTATGTATCAGGACGGCAAGGGTCTTATCGGCTGGGTAGACGGAGAAAGATACTTCATAGGCAACCGCCAGCTGATTTTGTCCCACGGAATGCAGCCTGCGGATATAGAGTACGAAAACGAACAGAAGCAGGGCAGCCGCGAGATACTTTATCTTGCTCGTTCCGGCGAGGTCATAGCGATGTTTATTGTGACTTATGACGCCAACAGACGAGTTGCAGATGCGCTCAGACGTATGGAGGCAACGGGAATGACTTTGCTTATCAGAACGACCGATGCCAATATCACAGCGGAGAGAATAGCTGCCGATTTCGGAGTGTATTATAAGAATATCAAGATTCTTGAACAGAAAAACGCTAACTTTATCCGTGACGAGATGATAGGCAAAGAAAAAGCGTCCCCTGCATTTATAGCAACAAAGGGCGGCGTAACGTCATTCGGAAGAGCAGTAAGCGAATGTATTCAGGCAAAGAACAACATTTCGCTGTCTGTGGCAATACAGGTGTTCGCAGTATTGCTTGAGCTGCTTGTGGTATCGTTGTTCGGAGTGCTTGCAAGAGTGTCAATACATACAATGCCGTGGGTATTCTTCAGTATATTCTGGATCGCAGCAACGCTGGTCGGTCCGATGATAGTACAGAAATTTCAGAAATAGTAATTATTGAAGGGAATCTTTCATATTCAGACGAGAGATTCCCTGTATATATGAAGGAGAGTTTTTTATGCAGATAGCGCCGTCGTTTTTATCGTGTGACTTTTCAAAACTTGGAGAAGAGCTTGTGCGAATGGATAAAGCAGGAGCAGATATCATCCATCTTGATGTAATGGACGGTCATTTTGTGCCGAACATAACTTTCGGAGCGCCTGTTATCAAGTGGGCAAGACCATACACAAAGCTTCCGTTTGACGTACATCTGATGATAAGCGAGCCTCACAGATATATCAGGGACTTTGCGCAGGCGGGTGCCGATATAATCACGTTTCATGTGGAGTGCGACAGTAATATTGACGAAACGATTTCTCTTATAGAAGAATGCGGAGTCAAGCCGGGACTTGTTATTAAACCCAACACTCCCGCAAGCGCAGTTTTTCCATACATGGACAGACTCTACATGGTGCTTGTCATGACGGTTGAGCCGGGCTTTGGAGGACAGTGTTTTATGGAGGATATGCTTCCGAAGGTCGGGGAGTTAAAGAAATACGCTGACGAAATAGGCAAAGACATTCTTATCGAAGCAGACGGCGGAATCAACACGCACACAATAAAACAGTGCAGTGACGCAGGTATAGACATATGCGTATCGGGTACGGGAGTGTTTAAGGCGGACGACGCAAAGGCGGCTATCGAAAAATTGAAAAAATTGTGCGAGTAAAAAACAAACAGCCAATCCGAATCAATCATCGGAGTTGGCTGTTTCTATTTTTGTGGGAACTACGTTTGTGCGGGTTTCTGCAAGGTAAATTCCCCAATCCTTCAACATTTCGGGAATATCGTATACGCTCTTCTCTTTGCAGATGTACCTTGAACACTCACCCGGAGAATCAGGGGTAAATGTGTTCCATGCCGTTATCAGGCCGTCTTTTTTCTCTATCTCGTGTGCTTCAAAGAATCCCTCAAATTCATCGGTATCCTTGGCATATATGGTTATTATGTTGTATTTTCGCACCATTATTTCATCTTTAAAGCTGTGACATCCGAATCCGAATTCGCTCATGCCGTCATTGATAAGCAGATCGCCGAAACGATCCAGCAAGACCAGACATTCATCAACTGTGCAGCCGTCAATATAGTATATTTCTGTGTGAGTTTCTTGCAGTATACCGTTTTCGGGTTTCTGCTCTTTGTCGAAAGAAGCAGGCAGTTCGAGAATAAAAAACATAGGTTCATCGTGCATAACGATATAGTGCTGCAGAACGCCTATGATTTTGTCTGCGTCTACGTTAGATTCAAATGAAACATCACTTGTTAACCTATATCCTTCTTCGAGCAAATTATGCCCTGAAACCTTATATCCCTGTGCTGAGTGCAGCATATCGGAGTACCTCCCAAATATTATTATTTATTGAATAGTAACATAAATAATATTGATTGTCAATGCGTAAACCGAAAATGTTCAAAAATATTTACAACATAAATGTGGTCATTTGTCAAACAAATATACAGAAGATAAAAAACTTTTATGTTAATGTTGACAATGTATCAATAATTGTGTATAATATCTGTAATTTAGATGATTAAAGCAGGTTTCGCCGCGTGTGACGGCATACGAGCTGTGTTTTATGTCTGAAGGATAAATAAATAGAAAGAAGGCGTATTATATGAGTAAAGACGAGAATGTATTTGACGAATTGGAAGAGCTTGATAATATCGTAACTCTTAGCGACGAAAACGGCGAGGATCATGAATTTGAATTTCTTGATCTTATTGAATATAAAGGCAGGGAATACGTTGTTCTTATCGAAAACGATGAGGACAGCGATGAGGTAGTTATTCTTGAATATGAAGAGAATGAAGAAGAAGAATCGTACACAAGCGTTGAGAGCGAAGAAATTCTTAACGCAGTGTTTGAGATATTCAAGGAAAAGTTTGCCGACGAATTTGATTTTACCGATTGATATTGAGATCGACCGTCTGTTTTTTCGTCATAAATTAACAAATAGTTGGTGCATTTTTAAAGAAAAATTCATAACGTATTAACATACTTTTTTTCAGATACGTTATAATATTATTGTACCAAGGGCGGAACCGCACCGCCGAAGGTACATGTTCTACCCTCCTCAAAATGTACCCCTCAAACTAAGGGAGCAGCCGATTGTCCGCAACGATCGGCTGTTTCTGTTTGTGTTATTAAGATTGGTGATATGTGTGAATAAAAAATTATCTTCAATGCTGCTCGCCTTTTCATGTGCGGCGGTCTGGTCATTTGCGTTTCCTTTGATAAAGATCGGGCTTGCACTGTTTGAGGTTGCCTCGGGTGATACGGGAGCAAAAACTCTGTTCGCAGGCATAAGATTCTTTACGGCAGGTGTTTTTGTAATGATAATTGCTGCTGTCATAGGAAAAGATATACATATGAAAAGCAGAAAGGACCTTTTCGGAGTTCTCCTGTTCGGTTTGGTGAATACCACTCTGCATTACTTTTTCTATTATATAGGCTTGTCTAATCAATCGGGTTCACGCTCGGCCGTTATTGATTCCATGAGTACGTTTATACTTATTATACTTGCCTGCATCGTCTTTAAAGATGAAAAGATGACCTCAAGGAAAGCGTTAGGCTGTCTTCTGGGAGTCTGCGGAATAATTACCGTTAATATCGGCGGTAATATCGGAGAAGGGTTTACTCTCTCGGGCGATGGTATGCTGATACTCAGCGCAGTGTTTTCGGCTCTCGGGGGAATATTGACCCGAACGGCGGCAAAAAATACCGACATACTTACCGCTACGGGCATAAGCCTGTCGTTCGGCGGATTGCTGATGATATTGTTCGGATTTGCGATGGGAGGAAGGCTCAATGTGATAAATTTGCAGGGAGCTTTGATAATGCTTGGGCTTATTCTTATTTCTGTATACGGTTTTTCCGTATACAACAGACTTTTATGCAGCAATCCCGTAGGAGATATCGCTATATTCAATTCACTGATACCCATATTGGGCGTACTGCTGTCGTGTCTGATACTAAAAGAACCGTTCCGTATACAATATATATTGGCAGGAATTTTCTCTGCAGCAGGTGTGTACTTCGTAAATCGAAAGAAATAATAAATATAATGCTGTTAATATGCATATGGTAGCAACACTAAATTTGTGCAAAACGCTGATTATTACAAAAATGATCAAAAAGGGTTGCATTTCTGTTACTTTTTGTTATAATAGAGATAGTTAAATTTTACATTCATGTAACATTTATTTAGGGGTTGTTTAAATTGACAGATTTTGAATTCGATAAGGAGTTCGAGGTAACAGAAGAAATGCTCAACAATTTCTCTGCGGATATTTCCGATTACTTCGACTCGGGAAAGGAAGAGCCGCCCGTCAGCTATGAATATGCTGTGACGGAGGACGACTATAAAACAATAGAAGACGTTCGTGCGGAGAGAGCCGAGCGTCAGAGAAAAAGAAAGATCGCAAGGAGAAAAGAAAGACGCTCCAAGCTTGTAAATTCTCTTATGCCCATGACGGCAATGTTCTTGTTAGTTGCAACCGTATCGTATCTGAACTCGCTGCAGTTTGGTCTTGCGATAACGTACAAGGATCAGACATTGGGCATGGTAGAGAATGCGGAGGTTGTAGAAGAGGCCGCAAGTATCATTGACAGCAGGATCATCAACAAGAGCCTTGATTCTCTGGAGGATCAGCCGAAGTACAAAGTTGCAGTAGTCAGCAACACTTCGGATTTCAAGAGTTCCACTGAGCTGAGCCGTTCGATTATCGCAAACGACAGCACGCTTACCGATAATATATGCGGTGTGTTTGCCGACGGAGATTTTGTTGGTGCGGTGACTACGGAGGAAGAGGCGCAAAAGGTGCTTGATGAGATACTTGCAGAGCAGAAGGATGTGTTTGCCTCCGAAAACGGCAAGGTCGAAAGCGTGGAGTTCAACAGCAGCGTAAGCCTTGAAACAGGAGTATATTCGAGTGATTCGATCGTATCCACAGACGTACTCAAGGACAGACTGCTTAATAATATAGATCTCAGCTATGAAGTAAATATTCTTGAAGAAAAGAATGTCAAGCTGAGATACAAGACAGAATATGTTGTTGACGAGAGCAAAACGGACAATTACGAGCAGGTCACGACCAAGGGTCAGATCGGAGAGGGAGTTGCCGTAAATCGTGTGACATACATCGACGGAGTGAAGATCTCCGAGGAAAATGTTTCCGTAAAAGCGACAACAAAGCCTGTCAAGGAAATCATTACAATTTCTCCGGATAACGAGAATGCTATAAAGACGAAGGTTGAGGATACCGAGGATAAGACATCAACGGATAAGGATACAGTAAAAGATACCGATACCGAGGCTTCAACAAATGACAATAACGTTAAACCAACCAATACCGATCCGAAAAACTCACAGTTTATCTGGCCTGCGCCAACCTGCGGTTACATTACCAACTATTTTGGCTATCAGGGCGAAAAGCTTCACAAGGGTATCGACATCTCGGACGGAGCTGCAGACGGTCAGCCGATCGCAGCTGCTGCGTCGGGATATGTTACAACAACCGTATTTGATTACGGTACCGAGAATTACGGCTGTTATATAATTATAGATCATGGCGACGGGTATCAGACTCTGTACGCACAGTGCAGCGATATTTATGTTGCCCCGGGAACTTATGTTGAACAGGGTGAAATTATTGGCGCTATAGGTTCAACGGGAGATTCTACAGGTGCTCACCTCCACTTTGAAATCCGCAAAAACGGTGAGTATGTTGATCCAACCATCTACTTATATTAAGATAAATAACCCCAAAACAAAACAGGAAGAGGACACCCGGCGGTGTCCCCTTTCTGTTTAAAAAGCAAAAGACATCATTTGCAACACAGTTATTAGTAATTGGGAGTATGAATAATGAGTATTTTCAGGAAGAAAACGGAAACGATCCCCGAAGGCTGCGTGCCTGTTATCAGGTGCAGCATATGTACGGGTGAAAAAGTTGCAGGGTTTAAAAACAAGACAACCGGCAGGATCGAGGAGATCATGCTGATAGAGGACGAGCTTGACCTGCGGAAGTTCCGTGACCGCTACGGCATAGGCTATAATGACAAAATAGAGAAGGTGTATTGATATGCGAAGTATTATTATTCTTATTGCGGTCGTGACGGCAGTCCTGCTTTCTGCTTGTACTCCCTGTACGGACACGGTTTCGGATAGGGGAAGTTCAGCGGAGATCTCACAGCACGGTGAGATCGGCTATTTACAGATAACACAGGAGGAAGCACAGCGTATCATGGATACGAACGAAAACATAATTATCCTTGATGTGCGTACCGAGCAGGAATTCTCCGAGGGACATATCACCGGTGCAATCTGTATTCCCAACGAAACGATAACCGAGGATGTCATCAAAGAGCTGCCCGATAAGGAGCAGATCATACTTGTGTATTGCCGAAGCGGAAGAAGGAGCAAGGAGGCGAGTGAAAAGCTTGCGTCATACGGATATACGAATATCAGGGAATTCGGCGGGATCAACGACTGGCAGGGTGAGATCGAAAAATAAAACTTCCGCTCTTGAACTTTTCAAGCGGAAGTTTTATGAGTATTACATCAGCGGCGCAAACAGTCGCATTATCGAGCCTGCTATTTTATAGCCGATTTTTTCGTGCTTTATAGATTCGTTCGTTACTCTTCTGCATACGGAAAGTGTTTTCATATAGTCTTCTTCGATATCTGCAACACATTCTGTTTTATACATATATGCGGCGCATTCAAAATGATGATACAGACTTCTGTAATCAAGATTGATCGTGCCTACGACCGCTTTTTCGTCGTCACTTACGAATACCTTTGCGTGTACGAACCCCGGCGTATATTCAAATATTTTCACTCCTGCGTCGGTAAGGTATTTGTAATTTGACTTTGACAATGCATAGACTACCTTTTTATCGGGTATGCCCGGCAGGATCAGCTTCACGTCTACCCCTCGCTGGGCGGCAAATTTCAGAGCGCTTTCAAGCTCGTTGTCAAGAATAAGATAAGGTGTCATGATATGAACATATCTTTTTGCCCGGTTGAGTATGTCAAGATATACGCTTTCACCTATTTTGTATTCGTCAAGCGGACAGTCACAATAAGGCATAACGTACCCCGGAGAGGGCTTCGCTGTGGAGGGGACGATGTATTTATCCCACTCGGGTTCTTTTTCGTTGAGATTCCACATCTGCAGGAACATCAGCGTAAAGCTTTGAGCAGCCTCGCCTTTCATCATAACTGCGGTATCCTTCCAGTGACCGTATGGGTGAGTGTAGTTGATATATTCGTCGGCAAGATTTATCCCGCCGCTGAATGCTGTTTTTCCGTCAATTACAAGGATCTTTCTGTGATCTCTGTAGTTATAGTGAGTAGATACGAGCGGCGTTATAGGAGAGAACGGCTTGCATTGTATGCCGAGCTTTTCCAGACGCTTCGGATAGTCCCATGAGAGGAGCTGTATCTCGCACATTCCGTCATATAAAACACGAACCTCAACACCTTGCTTGACTTTGTCTGCAAGTATTTTGAGGATACTGCCCCACATATACCCCTCTTCGATAATGAAGTATTCAAGAAAGATGAATTTTTCGGCTTTTTTCAGCTCGTCGATCAGAGCTTTGAATTTATCCTCGCCAAGCGGAAAATACTTTATATCTGTATTGCGGTATATCGGGAAACAGCCGCTTCTGTTTATATAGCGGTGAAGCGAGTCTGTCGAAGATCGGACAATATCGTCTTCTTTCAGAATGTCTTCGTCCTGCTTCAGCTTGTTTTTTGTAATGTCTATCAGATCGCCGACCCGCCTTTTTATAAGCAGATGACCCCAGTCGTTTTCGGTAAACAGCATAAAGACAGCTGTCGGAACCGGCAGCAGCATAAGCAGGAACAGCCACGTCAGCTTTGCCGTGGAGTCCATATCAATCATAAACAGGTGTAATACCATAAATACGGTAAATATCCAGATAAGTACAGAGAACCATTCAAAATAATCATACAGCCAGTTGTAAACTGTTAGCATCAGCTCGGCTTGAACTAAAATCAGTATAATGATAATTCCGACTCTGCTGAAAAATATCCTGAGCAGTCCCTTGCGGCGGCCCTTTGTGAGCCGGATTATGTTTTCTGATTCGGGCGGCGAAGGTTTATCATTCTGTTTTTTTCTTTTCATATACTCCTCTCCCTTTTTTGAAAAAGCTTATCTGTTATTCTATGTATAAAGTTTAACACTAAAAAAATATCTGTACCTATACCTGTTGACAAAAACCGAAGGAGGACACCGATAAAGGATACAGATATATGTTATTATTATACATCAAAAGAAGAAAAATTCAAGGTGATTTATATAGTGAGGTATTACTTTTTTCCGAAAACAGTTGAAAAATCATCCCGGAACGTGTATTATTAGAATATATCTCTATACAGGAGGGTTTATACTGTGAATGCTCTGAAAAAAATCGGAAATATTATTCTAATTCTGTTGGGCGTAGTTCTTATATTGATTTGCGCCGATCTGCTCACGAATAAATCGATGAATAAAACATTTGATTCCCTGAGTGAACCCGACCGCACAGCGATCACCGTGGTTTGTGATGCAATCGACATTTTTGACAGCGACATGGGCAACGAGGATGTCTGGAATACGTCATCATACAACCCTGCCGATACGGGCTTTGCTGTTATAAGAAGCTACGGAATGTTCAGAGGCTACTGTTATATTGTCAATGCTGCGCCGCAGCCGGATGTTTTTTCGCAAAAAATTGAAATGCCGACCGAATATAAGGATATCAACGTATATCGCTTCGCTCTTTGCACACCATATCTGCTTAGTACGGCGAGTTCTTCCTTTGAAAAGGGGTATATTACAATAAATAAGCGTGAATATGCTGCCGTGAAGTTTGATCAGACTTCCGTTAAGGAACAGGGCTCGGATTCGATTGAAGAATGCTTTGTGAAAACCACATTCAGAGATGCTGTCGATACTCCCGATACGATCTCTTCGGAAACTGACCTGAGCTTTACGATGAATGAAGAGAATATAGCATTGACGGGTCTGCAGTACAGAATAATTGACGAGCTGCTCGAAACGGACGACCAAGCATATGCTGACAAGCTTTTGTGCGAATATGTTCTTGTGAGGGACTACCAGGCATCAAGGTACCCTGATTTCGAGAAACAGCAGGAGAGAGTCGAGCTTCTTCGAGGTACGGAACAGTATGTTTATTATAACGTCAGCAGGAATACCGGAAACGGTTATACCTACTTTGATAAGGAGCTGTCCAACAGGATCACATTCTACAGCGCATATTATTTTATCTGCGCAGGAAAATACGGCAGTGATGTAGAAGGTTATTTTAAAGATGAAGCCCCTGTCTATACCGGCGCCGCCTTGTGTGAGGTATTAAATAAATTTAAGATTATTCCTAATTGGCAAAAGAAGCTTGACAATTCTACAGAGAACGCATTCATATCGCAGTATAGCCTTATAAAAGAATACTGCATATCAAAGAAGTATGATGATCTGACGCTTGAAAATGTTCAGAGGTCATATAATTACGAAGAGGTGCTCGGTATGGCGAAGGCTCTTGTAAAGGGCAGCGCAGAATAATGATAGTCTGCCCCGGGCGGTAAAGACTACCGGTTTCCGGGCTTAATCTAAGGTACGGCAAACAAAAATTTCAAACGGTTATTATCTGCATGTAAAAAGAAGTAAAACAGTAATTATTATCAAAAACAGGACACTCAATTTGTACAAAATGCAAAAATTGTGAACAAAGGAAAAATTATTCTCATGTTTTTTTACAATTTAGTAACTTTTTTTGAGAAAAGGTATTGAAATTTTTTTTTAGATGTAGTATAATAAACACGCTGAGGAACTATTCTTCGGGATATTGACAAAATATTATAAAAGGAGGAAAAATCAAATGTCCAAGAAAGTTATTAGTGTATTGCTTTCCGTGGCTATCGTGGCAACAATGCTTTGCGTTGGTGTTGGTATGCTGACAGCTTCTGCTGATACAGTTACATACTACTTCTTAGCTCCGGACAGCTATCTCACAACGAATGGCACAGTTGGTATCTACTACTGGCAGCCGAAGGAGCCCGCTCCGTGGCCGGGTGTTGAAATGACAAAGGCTGAGGATGTTGGTCACAACGTATTCGCAGCAACAGTAGGTGACAACGACGAAACAGAGACGATCATCTTCAACGCATTCGTTGACGCAGGCAACCCTGCAGACCCTGCTCTCGCAGCAGTTGCACATCAGACAGTAAATATCGATGTTAACGGTGACGCAAGTCATGAGAATTTCTACGGAATGATTTATGTTCTTGCTAACGATGACGCACACAAGTCTGTAAACGAGCTCTCAGGTGCAGTAACAGGCAGCGGCGCATGGTTCTCAATCGATCCCGCATCAGATGAGTACTACAAGAACAGCAAGGAGTTCTACGGTTCTTACGGTTTCCCCGAGGAGAACCCCGAGGACGCAGCTAAGGAAGTTCATAAGGACGATACAGTTAAGGTATCCCTTACACTTGGCGGCGTTGAGAAGGCTGGTACACTCACATCTTACATTAAGTTTGACAGCAGCCTGCTCAAGTACACAGGCAACAAGTCAACAACAGCTGACGGTCAGCTCCTCGTAAACGATACATTCGCAGAGGAAGACGATCTTAAGGATACACTCGTTGTTGGTGCAGTATTCGATGCAGAGGGTACAGACGCTTACGCAGGTGCTCCCGCTGAGGTTTACACATTTGACTTCACAGCTCTTGCTAATACAACTCTTGCTGACGTAAAGGCTGCAGTTAGCCAGTTCGCAGAGGAGATCACAAAGATTTCCGGTCAGGATGTAGTAGACGTTTATACAAACTACAACCATATCGAAGAAGGCAACGCTTACTCGGGTCTTGCATTCGAAGTAATTTGCGAGCATAAGGACGAGTCAAGCTCAAAGACAAGCTCGACATCTTCAACAAGCTCGACAACATCTTCCAAGACAAGCTCGACAACATCTTCCGAGACAAGTTCGACAACATCTTCAGATGCAGGCTCTTCAAGCACACCGTCTGATAACGGTTCTTCAAGCACACCGTCCAATAACGGTTCTTCAAGCACACCGTCCAATAACGGCTCTTCTTCTAAGGGTACATCTTCAACAGGTTCTTCTTCAAAGGCATCTTCTGCAAGCTCTAAGGCAGCAAGCTCTAAGGCAGCAAGCACAGCTTCTAACGGCAGTGCTATCCAGACTGCAGGTACATTCGCTATCGTATCTCTGGTAGTTGTACTCATGGCTGCAGCAGCAGTTGTTCTTTACTCAAGAAAGAAGACAGAGGAATAATCAGTAACTGATTGTTCAAATTAATCTTAGTTTATTCATCCCTCTCACCCGAGAGGGTGGGAGGATAAATAAAATCGCTAAGGAACTATTCTTCGGGATAAGAAACAGAAAACAAATTTTAAGGAGGAATTTCACATGTCCAAGAAAGTTATTAGTATTGTACTTTCATTAGCAATGGTAGTGGCAGTTCTTTGTGTTGGTTTCGGTGCAATCACAGCATCTGCTGATACAGTAACATACTACTTCCTTGCTCCGGAAAACTTTTTGTTAGCTGAAGGTTCAGGCGACAAGGTAGGTTATTACTACTGGCAGCCTTCTGAGGTTGCTCCGTGGCCGGGCGCTGAGATGACAAAGGCTCCCGAGGTTGGCGAGCGTGTTTACAAGGTAGAATGCGGCGACATGGACGAGACAGGCACAATCATCTTCAACGCATTCGTAGACGCAGGCAACCCTGCAGATCCCGCACTTGCAGCTGTAGCTCATCAGACTGTTAATATCAACACTGAGGGTTATATGAAGGGCGAGAGCACATTATATGACACACTTGACAACTTCTATGACATGATCTATGTTCTCTCTAACGCAGAAGAGGATAAGGCTGTTAACGAGTTCTCAGGTGCTATCACAACAAAGGGCGAATGGTTCTCTATCAATGCTACTGACGATAACTACTACAAGGATTATCTTGATGAGACAGGTAACTACTGGGATAAGGTTGGCGGCAAAACAACAATCGTTTCCAAGGGTGATACAACAAGCTCAGACACACCGTCAGATAAGACATACCACAAGGGTGACAAAGTAACAGTTACTTTCTCCTTCGGCGGCGTTGATCCTGCAGGTACTCTCACATCTTTCGTAGACTTCAACAAGGATCTTCTCAAGTATGAAGGCAAAGAGAAGCTCGTTACAACAACAGGTACAGTTCTCGTAAATGACGACCTCAAGGCTGAGGACGGCATGGAGAGCAGACTTGGTATCGGCTGCGTATTTGATCCTACAGGTGAAGAGCACACATTTGCAGGCGACAAGGTTGCAATGTTCGCATTCACATTCACAGCTCTTGACGATTTCAACGTTGAGGATCTCGGTATTCAGAGAGTAACAACAGAGATCACAACAATCAAGGACGACGACGTTGTTGACGTATTTGTAAACGACGACGCTACTAAGGTTGTTGACGAGGCTTACACAGAGGTTAAGGTTGACGTTAAGTGCAACCACGAGCAGGAGAATCCTTCTTCAAGCGTAGCTCCTTCTTCATCTTCAGAGGCCGAGAAGCCGTCAAGCTCTTCTGAGCCTGAGAAGCCCTCTTCATCAGAGGCTGAGAAGCCCTCTTCAACAGTAGAGAGCAAGACATCTTCTGCTACATCTTCTAAGGCTACACCGGATGCTTCTAAGGCTTCTTCAAGCTCTAAGGCTGCATCAAATGCAAGCGGTTCAAATGGCACAGCTATCCAGACAGCTGGTACATTTGCAGTTATCTCGCTCGTAGTTATCCTTATGGCTGCTGCTGCTGTAGTTCTTTACACAAGAAAGAAGACAGAGGAATAATTAACCAGATATTCACTAACTGAGTTTAGTAACTTAGCTGATGAATCCCCCTTGGAGTGATCTGAGGGGGATTTTTCATGCGATACTTAATGTATTTAAGAAAATCTCTTGCTTTTATTCAGAATAAATGCTATAATAAATAGGAATGTTCTTTGAAGGTTCTATTTATAAACAGAGGTGATTAAAATGGTAAAAGCGATTGTCGGTGCAAACTGGGGCGACGAAGGTAAAGGAAAAATTACCGACTGCCTTGCACAAAAATCGGATATTGTCATCAGATTTCAGGGCGGCAGCAATGCCGGTCATACTATAATCAATAATTATGGTAAATTTGCTTTGCATCAGCTTCCATCTGGTGTATTTTATGATCATACAACAAATATTATCGGCAACGGTGTTGCATTCAGTGTAGAGAACTTTGTTAAGGAGATCGCACACCTGAAGGAACACGGCGTAGATCCGAAGGTTCTTGTGTCCGACCGTGCCCAGATCGTTATGCCTTACCATGTGGCATTCGATTGTTACGAAGAAGAAAGACTGAGTTCAAGAAGCTTTGGTTCTACAAAGTCGGGTATAGCTCCGTTCTATTCCGATAAGTTTGCAAAGATTGGTTTCCAGGTAAATGAACTCTTTGACGACGAGGCAGGACTCAAAGAGAAGATTGAGCGTATCCTTGAGGTGAAGAATGCTGCCTTACAGCACCTTTATCATAAAGATCCTATTAAAACGGAAGATATTTTCAATAAGCTGATGGAATATAAGATAGCTATAGCACCTTATGTCGGAGATGCGTTCAGACTTGTGCACGATGCATTGAAGGAGGGTAAGACTATTCTTCTTGAAGGTCAGCTTGGTTCTCTGAAGGATACCGATTTTGGTATATATCCGATGGTTACATCTTCAAATACTATTGCAGGTTATGGTGCTGTGGGTGCAGGTATACCGCCGTATGAGATTAAAGATATCGTTACGGTTGTTAAGGCATATTCAAGTGCCGTGGGCGCAGGCGAATTTGTCAGCGAAATTTTCGGTGAAGAGGCTAACCTTATGAGAAATCACGGCGGAGACGGCGGCGAATATGGCGCTACTACCGGCAGACCGAGAAGAATGGGCTGGCTTGACCTTGTTGCAACGAGATACGGCTGCGAGGTTCAGGGTACTACAGAAGTTGCCTTCACTGTACTTGATGCGCTCGGTTATCTGGATGAGATTCCTGTATGTGTTGCCTATGAACTGGACGGCAAGCAGATCGACTATTTCCCGACCACTACTCAGCTTAAGAGATGCAAACCTGTTCTGAAAGTCATGAAGGGCTGGAAGTGCGATATCTCTGGTATTACAGAATATGATAAGCTTCCGCAGGAATGCAAAGATTATGTCGAGTTTGCAGAGCAGCAGATCGGATTCCCTATTACAATGGTTTCGAACGGACCTAAGAGAGAGAATTTGATTTATAGACGTTAACAAATTATTAACAATTCTGAAATAACACTTGCATTCCCCAAAATGTTGTGTTATAATCTTCGTATAAGATTTAAGCTATTCTATTAAGGAGGAATATTTATGTTCAAGAAAATTCTCAGTATAGCTTTGGCTATTACTATGGTTGCAGCATTATTCTGTGTTGGTGCCCTTTCAGCAAGCGCCGATGAGGCAGTTCATGCAGGCGATCAGGTCAGATATGTCTTTTCTATCTCTCCTCTCACAGATGTTGGCGGTCTGACTGTTTATTCAAACTATGACGCATCTAAGCTTACCTATGTAAGTTCAGAGTATGTTTACCCCGATGGTATGGGTGCTGTCAACGATCTTAATGCAGGTTCAGTAAACTGGAATGACACATTTGCACAGGGTCTTAACACAAGCAACACCGATATTTTTGCCGTTACTTATAATGTTATTGCTGACGGTGATGTTTCCGGTCTCGGACTTTTTTATAACTGCATTGAGCTTTTCGATGTAAATGCTATTGATATCCCCGGAGATTTCAACTCGCTTGTTAACGCAAGAGTTGAGGTTATTCATAATGAAACAACAGATAGCGAAGATACAGATTCAGAACCGCAAACAGAAGTTGATACAGATTCCGGTGAAACTTCCTCAACTACATCTTCAGAGGTAAGTTCGACAGTTTCTTCTAATACTTCTTCATCTACATCTTCAACACCTAAGAAGGACACACCCGATACATCCAAGCCGACATCTTCGACCATTTCAACTCCGGGTTCCACATCAAGTGTAACATCTTCGAATGCGTCTTCAAGCGCTGCATCGTCATCAAAGCCCGCTTCAAGTTCGAAGGCAAGCAGTACATCGTCTACTGTACCCGCTGTTAAGACTGCCGGTACGGTTGCGATTATCTCTCTGGTTGTCGTACTTATGGCAGCTGCCGCTGTAGTATTCTTCAGTAAGAAACACTCTGCCGAAGAGTAATAATCGCTATATAATTATGCTAATAAAACACTCTGTCTGATAATTCGGGCAGAGTGTTTCTTGTGTAAGATGTATGTTTAATGAATATTAAGGAACCACTGATTAAATTACTCTTAAAATATCACTATATAATATTGACATAAACCCCAAATGCATTTATAATTAAGAATATAAGGTATTTCTTTCTTTTATCATTTACTTTTGGGGGAATAGTTATGACAGATTCTATTTTGTCCGTAAAGACAAACAGCCTGATCGAAAGAGTATGGGAAATCATGACAAACAGCAGCTCTTATTTTGAGAGTATGGGGACGAATGTAGATGAGATCATATTTATCTACAACGAATTATGCAGGTGCAGTAAGCAGATAAAGACCTGTGACAGTGAGCAAGAATATTCTCGGATTGAGGATAAAGTTCGTATGTGCGAAAAGCAAGTGAATAGCTACATTTAAATAAATGCACCCAAAACGGGTGCATTTTAATAATCTATCAGGAAAACATTGATCCTGATCTTAATAAAGCTATCATCAATGGGACAGTACTTAGTGATTCTTGCATTTAGTTTTTTTCCTGCGTCCATCAGACGTGAAAGGATAGGATTATCTCTTTCGGGGATATATCCGATTTTCTTTTTTGTAGGCGATAACACAAGAATAGCTTTTTCGTCGAACTTGTTGTTCTCTCTTTTTAGCGGCAGAACATCGCCCGGTTTTAACCCATTGAAAACGCTTCTGTCATTGATATAGGATGTGCCTGCTACAAATGTTTCTAACAGAAATATCTCCTTGATAAAAGGCTGCAGCAGATCGTTTGTACTTATATCTGAAGCCAGCAGTTTCAGTTGTTCATCTTTAACAGAGAGTTCAAAGCTCATTAAGGAATCACTCCAGTCATTAAATACCCTGTTAGTACTGATCTCAGTCGTTCAAGATAAAGTTCGTATTGTTTGATCTCAGATCGGAGTTCATGTTTTAACTCATTCTTTGCGATCGGATCGACCAGAATGTTTTTATATGAGTATGGTTCGGTTGTTATTATTTTATTGATCTCCGACTGTAGCTGCTCCGATCTTTCGGTTATATCCGGTATGCTGATTTTTGTATTATCTACGCCCACAGCAGTTAAAGCAGCGTTTGCCAATATAACAAGATCTTCAAGCTCTTTCAAGTCGGCGCATTTATAGGCCGTCGAGATTCTGGTCCAAAGATCTGCAAACCAAGGTTCTTTCTGAAGTTCGGGGTTTAGGTCGGGGTGGAGCTGCCTGGCTAATTTGCGGTATAATTTCTTGATTTTCAGATTGTCTTCCTTTGAAATATGTTCAAGCTGTCTGCAGTTCTCGTTATCCTTCACCATTTGCTTCAGGAGTTCGTTATACCCATTCATTTCAATGTCAATAAAGTCGTTGAGCTCGGACAGATTTATTCTTTCTCCTCGGTTTTCTCTCACTTGACAGAAGGCTATTGATTTTTTTGTAGATATAATGGTGACCTCGAGCTTGAATTTCTCCACCAGTAAATCGCCGAACTCGTGGATGTACAGCGTGAGATACTCATCAGCTTCTTTCAGCAAAGCATCTCGTTCAAGTAAGAGGAGTTCATATTGTTTGTATGCAGAATTGTTATCAGTTTTTATTATCTCCATTTATTATCACCTCGTAAAAAACAAGCTCGGTAAATAATTCTGTGAGCATACTTTTGTTTATTGATGATTGAGAAAAGAATGCATCTATATTTTGGTACCACTTTCCGTTAAACACGATCGGGAATGCGCCGTCCTCCGACATTATAATGATCTCGAACTCCTCCGATCGGTACTCAAACCTTACTGTACATGGTGTTTTTTCGAGAGCGTAAAGGTCGTACAGGTCGAAGTAGTCATAGTCAAATGGCGTTATCTTGTAAAGGTCATGAATCAGATGCTTCATGATAGAGAGATTGCCAAAAAAATTACTGTAAATCAGTCGGCGGGCAAGAAAAGCTTTCGCATAGTAATATAGCGCTATTGCTTCGTCTAAGTTACCTTCCTTGACTCTTATCGAAGCTAAACGAGTATATATCTCCGGTACAGGTTTGAAAAGATTGAGTTCGTCTTTGATCTGAACGTACAGCTTTTCAATTATTGACTTATATTTGTCGTAGTCCTTTTCAACAAAGTATCCGTTCTTATACATATCTGCAATCTTATATTCCGACTGAATATTTCCGAGGACTGCCGATCTCTGAAAATAGCCAAACGCTTTTTCATAGTCTACCTTACCGGTTCTTCCGTAATACCAGATGTAACCGAGACCCGACATTGCCGGCTCATAGTTTAAACCTGCTGCGATCTCATAACATTTGAGTGCATTGTCAAACAATCTCATCTCGTAGTAGTATCCGCCTAATTCGGTGATGTAGATCGGGTCTTTAGTTTCGTTCCAAAGGTACTCCAGGTATTCTGTATACCTGAAGTCCTCTTCATCTGTATGCATTTCGGCATTATTATACTGTTCCAAAAAACTGATAGCTGTTTTTTTATCCATTAGAACCCCTCATTTCATAAATATGATACATCGATTGCAGGAGCACCGCCAAAGTAAAACGGTACTTTTTTATCTATATATATATTATAGCATAACAAATGTACCATATTTTGGACATGATAAATCTTTCGGAAATAAATACCCCCACCGATCACTCGATGGGGGTTGTACCTTTTCAGCGTAATGCTGCAGGATCTATTATTTATTACTTATTGTTGATTGCAGCCTGAGCAGCAGCAAGTCTTGCTATCGGCACACGGAACGGTGAGCAGGATACATAATCAAGACCGATCTTATGGCAGAATTCTACGGAAGACGGGTCGCCGCCGTGCTCGCCGCAGATACCAACGTGGAGCTTCGGATTAACGGGCTTGCCGAGCTTGATAGCCATTTCCATGAGCTTGCCAACGCCTGTCTGATCGAGCTTAGCGAACGGATCGTTCTCGAAGATCTTTGTATCGTAGTAAGCGCCGAGGAACTTGCCTGCGTCGTCACGGCTGAAGCCGAATGTCATCTGAGTAAGGTCGTTTGTACCGAAGCAGAAGAAGTCAGCCTCTGTAGCGATCTCATCAGCTGTAAGAGCAGCTCTCGGGATCTCGATCATTGTACCAACCTCATAATCAAGCTTTACGCCTGCAGCAGCGATTTCAGCGTCAGCTACCTCAACTACTACCTTCTTAACGAACTTAAGCTCTTTGATCTCGCATACGAGCGGAATCATGATCTCAGGCTTAACGTTCCAATCGGGATGAGCCTTCTGAACTGCGATAGCAGCACGGATAACAGCCTTTGTCTGCATCTTTGCAATCTCAGGATATGTTACTGCAAGACGGCATCCACGATGACCCATCATCGGGTTGAACTCATGGAGTGAAGAGATGAGAGCCTTGATATCCTCAACGGACTTGCCCTGTGCGTCAGCGAGCTTCTGAATATCTTCGTCTGTTGTGGGAACAAACTCGTGAAGCGGCGGATCGAGGAAACGGATCGTAACGGGGTTACCCTCAAGAGCCTCGTAGAGAGCCTCGAAGTCGCCCTGCTGATAAGGCAGGATCTTCTCAAGAGCAGCTTCTCTCTCTTCAACTGTGTCGGAGCAGATCATCTCACGGAATGCAGCGATTCTGTCCTCTTCAAAGAACATATGCTCTGTACGGCAAAGACCGATACCTTCTGCGCCAAGCTCTCTTGCCTTCTTAGCGTCAGCCGGTGTGTCAGCGTTTGTTCTTACCTTAAGTGTTCTGTACTTGTCAGCCCAAGCCATAACTCTGCCGAACTCGCCTGCGATCGTAGCGTCAACAGTCGGGATAATACCGTCGTAGATGTTACCTGTTGAACCGTCTATGGAAATGAAGTCGCCCTCGTGGAACTCTTTGCCTGCGAGTGTGAACTTCTTGTTCTCTTCGTCCATTGTAATGTCGGAGCAGCCCGATACACAGCAAGTACCCATACCACGAGCAACAACGGCTGCGTGTGATGTCATACCGCCGCGAACTGTAAGGATACCCTGCGAAGCCTTCATACCTGTGATGTCCTCAGGTGAAGTCTCAAGTCTTACGAGAACTACCTTCTCGCCGTTAGCGTTCCATGTCTCAGCGTCTTCAGCTGTGAACACGATCTTACCGCAAGCAGCGCCCGGAGAAGCGCCCAGACCCTTGCCGATAGGTGTAGCAGCCTTGAGAGCCTTAGCGTCGAACTGCGGGTGGAGAAGTGTATCGAGGTTACGAGGATCGATCATAGCAACTGCCTCAGCCTCTGTTCTCATGCCCTCGTCAACGAGGTCGCAGGCGATCTTAAGAGCAGCCTGAGCTGTTCTCTTACCGTTTCTTGTCTGGAGCATATAGAGTTTACCGTGCTCAACTGTGAACTCCATATCCTGCATATCTCTGTAGTGGCTTTCGAGAGTCTTGCAAACATCCTTGAACTGAGCGAATGCCTCAGGGAACTTCTGCTCCATCTCTGTAATGTGCATAGGAGTACGAACGCCTGCAACAACGTCTTCGCCCTGTGCGTTTGTAAGGAACTCACCGAAGAGACCCTTCTCGCCTGTTGCGGGGTCACGGGTAAATGCAACGCCTGTACCGCAGTCGTCACCCATGTTACCGAATGCCATTGACTGTACGTTAACAGCAGTACCCCATGAGTAAGGAATATCGTTATCACGACGATATACGTTAGCTCTCGGGTTGTCCCATGAACGGAATACAGCCTTGATAGCTCCCATGAGCTGCTCCTTCGGATCATCAGGGAAGTCTGCGCCGATCTTCTCTTTGTACTCTGCCTTGAACTGGTTAGCAAGCTCTTTAAGATCGTCAGCTGTAAGCTCAACGTCCTGTGTAACGCCTCTGTCAGCCTTCATCTTGTCGATGAGCTCTTCAAAGTACTTCTTACCAACTTCCATAACTACATCGGAGTACATCTGAATGAATCTTCTGTAGCAGTCCCAAGCCCAACGGGGGTTACCGGACATCTCTGCGATTGTATTAACAACCTCTTCGTTAAGACCGAGGTTAAGAATTGTATCCATCATACCGGGCATTGAAGCTCTTGCACCTGAACGTACAGAAACGAGGAGCGGGTTCTCCTTGTCACCGAACTTCTTGCCTGTGATCTCTTCCATCTTTACGATGTATTCGTTGATCTGACCCTGGATCTCGTCGTTTATCTCTCTGCCGTCCTCATAGTACTGAGTACAAGCCTCTGTTGTGATTGTGAAGCCCTGGGGAACGGGGAGACCGATCTTTGTCATCTCAGCCAGGTTTGCGCCCTTACCGCCGAGGAGCTCACGCATGTCAGCATTACCTTCGCTAAAAAGGTACACCCATTTGTTTGCCATTGTAATTACCTCCTAAGTAATATTTTGTTTCGTTAAGGCATACATCTGCGAACGGGTAAATATGTGCAAAATTACTATGATGTGCAAATTATTGCACAAAAGCCCCAAAGTCACAGACTATATTTTCGCCTACACTGTAATTATAACAGAATATAGAGAAAAAATCCAGTGTTTTGTAAAAAAACACCTGAATTTCTTTATAAAATTTACCCTTTATAAATAATTTTGCTTAAAACAACTAATATTATTCATAATAGGAAGTTTTTTTAAACTTACATTTATATGATAAATTGATTATTGACAAACATCTGATTTTATAGTAAAATGTATAGGTAAATGCGGGTGTGGTGGAATTGGCAGACACGCAAGATTTAGGTTCTTGTGGCAAAACCGTGCAGGTTCAAGTCCTGTCACCCGCACCAGAAGCCTCGACGCAGTATGTGTTGGGGCTTCATTATTTGAACTGTTAACATTCAAGGGGAAACCATATGGAACTTTGGGATATTTATGATATAAACAGGAATAAAACCGGAAAAACAGTAATGCGGGGTTGTCTGCTCGGGCAAGGTGAGTTTCACCTTGCCGTACAGGTGTGCATATTCAATTCAAATGGCGAAATGCTCATACAGCAGCGACAGCCGTTCAAAGATGATTGGTCAAATATGTGGGATATAACTGCGGCAGGTTCTGCACTTGCAGGAGAAACTTCTCGGCAAGCGGCGCAAAGAGAGCTGTTTGAAGAATTGGGTATCGACATTGATTTTTCCGATGTCAGACCTCGCTGTACCGTTAACTTTGATCAGGGCTTTTGTGATGTGTATGCCGTACTTGTCGATGTGGATTCAGAAACGCTTGTACTGCAAAAAGAAGAGGTTCAGGCTGTAAAATGGGCAAATATGCAGCAGATTCTTGAAATGATAGATAAGGGCGAGTTTATTACATATTATAAGACGTTCATAGGATTGATTTTTGACTTGCGAAACTCATATGGCAGTCACGAAAACGAAATACGAAAATAAATTATCGTGTATATCCTCAGCGGACATACACGATTTTTTTAAATAACATAAAAGAATATACAGAAGAAATGCAGCAGGCTGCCTATTACTATAAATATGTGAAATACCGAGTGCATATAGCGTTTTCTCTTGCCTACACCGTAAAGCACTGCGCCTATCGTGTAGCTGATACCGCCGAGCAGCAGGAAGATCACGCCGCCCTTGCCTATCGACTTTACAAGAATAGGGAGCACGGGAGCGATTATCCAGCCTATCGCAAGATAGAGTATCATGGAGAACACTTTGTATTTCTCAAGGTTAATTGCCGTAAATGTAACCCCGAGCGCCGACAGTCCCCATACAACGCCAAAGTATACCCAGCCTAAAGCCGTGTTGTGTTCTCTCAAAGTGCAGAGTGCGAACGGTGTGTATGTTCCCGCTATCAAAAAGAAGATAGTGCAGTGATCAAGTACTCTGAACACCCTTTTGGCTTTTAATCGGGGGCTTAGTCCGTGATATACGCTCGACATCGTGTACAGAACGATCATCATCGCTCCGAAAA
This sequence comes from uncultured Eubacteriales bacterium, assembly GCA_900315255.1. Lineage (GTDB taxonomy): Bacteria > Bacillota > Clostridia > Oscillospirales > Acutalibacteraceae > RUG592. Next base: position 101,138 of record OMYH01000001.1, read on the forward strand.
TCGCTCCGCTTATCACACCGTAGACGTTGTGCTTTATCGCCGCAAAGATGATACATAGTGTGGCAACGGCTATCGCAAACGCACCGCCTACAATATGAGTTACCATATTAAATATTTCCTCACCCTTTGTGTAGTCGGGGATAGGGATCTTATTCTTTTTTATTTCTGTCGATTTAGCGTTCCCACTCATCTTAACACTTCCTTACTTTAACACTTTAAATAGAAATCTTAAATTTCTTTTATATTATATCACCAACAAAAAGAAAATGCAATAGGTTTAATGCGGAAACGGCATAAAGAAAGAGCTATTCTGAAATCACATACCGATGTAAACTCTTTGAGCTTTGAACTAAAAATCAGTATTTACTCAAAAATGCTTTAGTTCTCTCATTGGTAGATTTGTGGAATACCTCGTCGGGTGTACCGTACTCAATTATATAGCCGTTATCCATGAAGATAACCTTATCCGCCACACTCTTTGCAAAAAGCATTTCGTGTGTTACCACTACCATGGTCATCTTCTCTGCTGCAAGCGAACGCATTACCTTCAATATCTCCTGCGTAAGCTCGGGATCAAGAGCAGATGTCGGTTCGTCAAACAGAAGTATATCAGGGCTTAATGCCAATGCCCTGGCGATAGAAACTCTCTGCTGCTGTCCGCCCGAAAGCTCGCACGGATATGAATTCTCTCTGCCCTCAAGTCCCATCTTTTTGAGCAGTTCAAGGGCGATCTTCTCGGACTCTTCACGATCTCTGCCGAGTACCTTCCTTTGTGCTTCCGTAATATTACGCATTACCGAGAAGTGGGGGAAGAGGTTGAAGTTCTGGAACACAAGCCCCAAATGCCTTGAAATAGCGGCTTTCTCTTTTTTGCTCGCATATACGGCATTACCGTTGTCGTCATTTTTGCAGAGTGTGTCGCCGCAGATAATTATCTCTCCGCTGTCTACGGTTTCAAGCTGGGTGATACTTCTGAGCAGTGTGCTTTTGCCGGAGCCGGAAGGTCCGATAATTGCAAGCACCTCGCCTTTGTTTACATCAAATGAAATGTTCTTCAGCACCTCATTGTCACCGAAGGACTTTTTCAGATTTTTTGCTTCAAGCATTTTCATATGTACCGCCCTCCCTTATCTGTAATACGACATTTTCTTTTCTATCCTGTTCATCACAACCGCAACGACCAGATTGAAGATATAATAGAAAATACCTGCCGCAACGAAAGGTATCATAGATGTTTCTTTAGCGGCGATACGTTTTGCCATGGTGAACATTTCCGCATATGCGATTACAAACGCAAGAGATGTGTCCTTGACAAGTGTGATTACCTCGTTTGTGATAGACGGCAGAATACGCTTCATTACCTGCGGAAGGATTATTCTGAAAAAGGTCTGAGTCTTTGTGAAACCAAGTATTTTAGCGGCTTCATATTGACCGACAGGCATAGACTCGATACCGCCTCTGTAGATTTCCGCAAAATATGCGGCATAGTTGATCGCAAATGCGATTATTGCGGCATATATCTGATACGATGTGGATATTTTTATGCCGAACAGATAATAAGGCCCGAAATATACGACCATTATCTGAAGCATCAGGGGAGTTCCTCTCATTATCGAGATATATACCTGTGTGAGCAGTCTTATCGGCTTGAATTTCCCTCCGAAGGGCGCCCACTTTGACATTCTGCCGAACGATACGATAAGTCCGAGCGGAAGCGCTATAACAAGGGTACTTACAAAAAGCAGTATCGTTTTCAGCATACCCTCGCCTAATTGTGAAATTATATTTTGTATTGTCATGATCCTACCCTCAAGAATATACGGCAGAACCGCTGTGTGTGATTCTGCCGCAGATAATCAGTAATTATTACTTGCCGAGAACAACGCTCTCTTCAAGACCCCACTCTGTTGCGATCTTCATGAATGTTCCGTCCTCTGCCATCTCGTTGAGTGTGTTCTGAACAGCGTCACGAAGCTCTGTGTTGCCGAGCTTGAAGCCTACGCCGTATTCCTCGGCAGCGAGTACCTCGTCAAGAATAACATAGCTGTCGCCTCTTGACTCAAGCTGATACTTTGCAACACCTACGTCCATAGCGATTGCGTCAACTGCGCCCGACTCCAGGTTCATGAATGCCGTGTTGTAATCCGGAACCTCCATAAGGTCTGCGAATGAAGCTGCAAGAGCCAGATTCTCATCGTTATCCTCTTCGTCTGTGAGCGCTGCAAGCGCAGATGAATCTGCCTGTACGCATACTGTCTTGCCTGCAAGATCGTCCTTTGTTGTGATACCTGAATCGGCAGCTACTACAAATACCTGAGAGTTGTCAACATAAGCAGTCGTCCATGTGTATGCGTCCTCTCTGCCATTGATCGTGAAACCGTTCCAGATGCAGTCGATGATCTCGGAGTCAAGCTCAAGATCCTTTGAGTCCCAGTCGATCGGCTTTTTAACAAGCTCCCAGCCGTTTCTCTTGCATACCTCTTCTGCAAGGCTAAGGTCAAAACCTACATACTCGCCGTTGTCGTCCTGATAACCATAAGGCGGGAACTCTGCGTCAAAGCCGACAGTAAATGTCTTTTTACCGAGTGTCGGTTCGTCTGATGTTGCGGAAGTTTCCTGAATTTCTACTGCTTCAGATACTGTTTCGGCAGCACTCCCGGCAGCCGATGATGTATCCTCTGCTTTTTTGTCACAGCCTGCGGCAGCGGATACGATCATAGCCGCAGAAATAAGCATTGCAAATAACTTTTTCATTCTTCTTTCTCCTTTGTTCATCTATGAAATGATATAGTGCAAACTTATAACATTCTAACACAATAGCATGATAAAGTAAAGATGAATAGTTTACAAATTTTCACCTTTGTGGTGTGGATTTTATATGATTAGAAACAAAAAAAGCTCCTGCCATAAAACAGGAGCTTTGGTGAAACGGGGTATATTATTTTATCCTCTGTTTGTGTAGATATACGGCTGAATCGAGCTTGCAAGCTGATTGAGCGGCATAGTCTGGAGATAGATCTTGCCGGGGCCTGTGATTACTGTGTTGAACAAGCCTTCGCCGCCGAACAAAACGTTCTTGAGTCCCGAAACCTGCTGAATATCCATCGAACAGGTTGCGTCCATAGCTGCAAGATAGCCTGTATCAACAAGCATTTGCTGACCCTTCTGAAGTGTATACTCAACAACATAACCGTCAAATTCTACGAATGCCACGCCGTTGCCCGAAAGACGCTGCATGATGAAGCCTTCACCGCCGAACAGACCTGCACCGAATCTCTTCTGGAAGAAGACAGAAAGGGTAACGCTTCTTTCGCTTGCGAGGAAGCCTCTCTTCTGAACGATCATATCGTTTCCGGGTGATATGTTGAATGCGCGGATACAGCCCGGTAAGCTTGACGCAAATGCGATCTGTCCGGGACCGCCCTGTGCGGTGTAGAGATTCTGGAACATTTTCTCTCCCGAGAATGCGCGTCCGATAGCTTTTCCGAGACCGCCGTTAGTGGTTGTTTCCATTTTCATATTCGGAGTCATCCACGCCATAGCTCCGTTTTCTGTGATGAGTGTTTCGTTTGCTTCAACTGTACAGATAACTGCCGGCAATGTATCGCCTACGATCTGATATTGCATATATTTATCCTCCCTTAGGTGTATATTTACTAAAACAGTCCGCTACATCAGCGTATAGCGGACTGTTTTAATTAATGACTATTTATATTAGTTTGTAATCGTCTGCTCGGTTTCCTTATCGAAGAGGTGGATCTTCTCAACATCGATAGCGATATTGATGAGGTCGCCCGGCTGTGACTGAGATGTAGGCTCAACTCTTGCGGTGAGCGGAATACCGTCAACGGATACATACAGATAAATTTCTGCACCCATAAGCTCGGTTACTTCTACGTTAGCTTCCAAAGCTCCTTCCGGATGCATTGCAACGTACTCGGGATCGTCATGGATATGCTCAGGACGAATACCGAAGGTTACGTCTGTGTCTACATAGTCCTCAAGCTGATAGTCGAGGTTCTTTGACGGAGGAAGGAGGAGCTGATACTGACCAAACTGGAGATAGTAGTCCTCACCGTACTTAACGATCCTGCCGTCTGCAAAGTTCATCTGCGGAGAGCCGATGAAGCCTGCAACGAACTCATTACAAGGAAGATCATAGAGGTGCTGAGGAGTATCAACCTGCTGGATGAAGCCGTCCTTCATAACAACGATACGAGTACCCATTGTCATAGCCTCTGTCTGATCGTGTGTTACATAAATAAATGTTGTTCCGAGTCTCTTGTGGAGCTTGGAGATCTCTGTTCTCATCTGTGCACGCAGCTTTGCGTCAAGGTTTGAGAGCGGCTCGTCGAGAAGGAATACCTTAGGATCACGAACGATAGCACGACCCAAAGCAACACGCTGTCTCTGACCACCGGAGAGAGCCTTCGGCTTACGTTCGAGAAGATGGTCGATACCGAGGATTCTTGCAGCCTCTTCAACTCTTCTCTTCATTTCTTCCTGCGGAGTCTTTCTGAGCTTAAGACCGAAACACATATTATCATAAACTGTCATATGCGGATAAAGAGCATAGTTCTGGAAAACCATGGCAATATCTCTGTCCTTAGGTGCAACGTCGTTACAGAGAACGTCACCGATATAAAGCTCGCCCTTACTGATGTCTTCAAGACCTGCGATCATACGAAGAGTCGTTGACTTACCGCAGCCTGAAGGGCCAACGAGGATGATAAATTCCTTATCGGCGATCTCAAGGTTAAAATCGGTAACGGCAACAACGCCGCCGTCATAAATTTTGTAAATGTGCTGTAAAGATACATTTGCCATATAAATAAACCTCCTATATATTGCCAACGGTACACCGTAGGGCAAACCAACTTTCAATTACACTATATAATATAACAGATTTTCAGAGATTTTACCATTAATTTTTTCACTAAAGATTTATCAAATACTTTATGTAATATCTCCAAAAGTATAAAATCAAATAATTTTTTTAGTCATTATCACTACTGAATACTGTAGAAATTTCAAAATCTGACAGTAATCTGCATTCTCCTCTTCCGAGGTTTTTATCGGACTTCAGTCCGCCTATACGAATACGTTCGAGCTTTTCCACTGTCCGTCCGACATAAGCGAACAGGTTTTTGACCTCGTGGAACTTTCCCTCGGTAATTTCTATTCTGACGCAGCAGTCCTTTATCTCAACGATCCTTGCAGGGCGGTATACGGTGCCGTCACGAAGTGTGACCCCGTTTTCCAGGATCCTTATATCCTCGTCTGTTACAGGCTCATCAAGAAGCGCCTCATATTCTTTCGGAACATGACTTTTCGGGGACAGCATACGGTGGGCGAAATCGCCGTCATCCGTGATTATCAGAAGTCCCGTTGTGTCACGGTCGAGTCTGCCTGCGGGAAAAAGCCCGGGCCTTTGGTATTCTTCGGGCAGAAGGTCGATAACGGTAGCGGCGTGTTTGTCGTTTGAAGCACTAAGAACCCCTTCGGGTTTGTTCATTATTATATAGATATACTTTTTATATTGTATACGTTTTGCACCGACCTCTATTATATCATTATCGGGATCAATCTTTATGTCGGATTTTCGGACGATAACACCGTTGACTTTTATTTTTTTATCGGCTGCGAGCTTTCGTGCTTCCTTTCGTGAGCATATGCCCTGTGACGAGAGTATTTTATCGAGTCTTTCCATATATAGATCCTTTCTGCCGGGATAGAATTATTAGAATTTGATTAAAAGCATTGATATTAGTATTATGTATTATTATAATGAGTTACAGGGGGGAGAATTATGAAGCAGTTAAAAAGAGCAGTCAAGGGTGTAGGTTTGCTTGTCTTGTGCGTATGCTTTGCACTGATATATGTACATCCGCTGTTGATCCCTTTGTCGCTGACATTTCTTGCCTTGTTCATATGGCTGGTGATCAGACCTGCCTCGATAGAGAACAGCAGCAAGCGTCTGAAACACATTTATTATGCGCTGGAGCTTTTGTCCTCCTATGCGTGGAGTATAGTTTTAGAGATACCGTTTTTGATAATCCTGCCAAGAATATCACATATTCCTCTGTATGGAATGATAGTATATTCCGTTGCACGCCTGATGACAGGGGCAGTGATCATGATCGTTTCGGTTATCCGTTTGGCAGTTGCCAGCGCACGGCTGGGAATAATAACAAGGATCGTGCTTCTGCTTATGTGGTGGATCCCAGTGATCAATATTATTGTGATAATAAGAGCGTGTACGACAGCAGGCAGAGAATATGAGCTTGAAACGCAGCGCAACGAGCTTTTTGACGTGCGTAAGGAAAACGAGATATGCAAAACGAAATACCCAATTCTTATGGTGCACGGTGTGTTCTTCCGTGATACTAAATATCTCAACTACTGGGGCAGAATACCGCGTGAGCTTATCAGGAACGGAGCGGAAATCTATTACGGTAATCAACAGTCTGCCTCAAGTATCAAAGACAGCGCACGGGAGCTAATGATCAGAATAAAGCAGATCACAGAAGAAACAGGCTGCGGCAAGGTGAACATAATCGCTCATTCAAAGGGCGGTCTGGATTCAAGGTATGCCATATCCGTGCTCGGCGGCGATCAGTATGTGGCGTCGCTGACTACTGTCAATACACCTCACAGAGGCTGTGCGTTTGCGGATCATCTGCTCGGAAAAATGCCGTCGTTTATAAAAAACTTCGTTGCTTTCAATTATAACCGCACTCTCAGAAGGCTCGGTGACAAGTCGCCCGATTTCCTTGCAGCGGTAGACGATCTCACACAGGAGAGATGTTTTCTGTTCAACGAGGCAGTACATGACAAAGAGGGAGTGTTTTATCAGAGCATAGGCTCGAAAATGCGGAGCAAGAAGGGTGCAAAATTCATTCTGCGGTTTACATACAGTCTGGTAAAAAAGTATTCATCTCCCATAAATGACGGTCTTGTTGATGTCGATTCGATGAGGTGGGGGCATAGCTTTGAGCTGATTCAACCGAAGTCAAAGAGGGGAATATCTCACGGCGACATGATAGACCTGTTAAGGGAAGATATACCTGGTTTTGATGTAAGAGAGGTGTATGTTCAGATCGTGCAGGGACTAAAGGCGAGGGGGATGTAAGGTGTGGGTCGGCAAGCGCCGACGGGCAAATTCCGTCCGACTTTATTGTTAACTACAGACTTTTCCGCACATTAGGGAGACACTGATTAAATCGAGTGCCGAAGTTGCGCCGTCAGATTTTTAGGCAAATTGTGCGAAAAATCCGCAGGAATACTGACGTATTTCAAGGTGATTTAATCAGTGGTTCCTTAGGTTTACTTCTTCTTGACAATCATGAAGGGGGTCGGCGAGCGCCGACGGGCAAATTCCGTCCGACTTTATTGTTAACTACAGACTTTTCCGCACATTAGGTTTACTTTTTCTCGACAATCGTGAAGGGGGGCGGCGTTTGCCCACCGTTTTACTAAGCTGCTATCCGCAGTAAAGCTTCTGTGCGGAGATAACGTTCGTCACGGATAAAGTCTGACGGAAACACCTGCGGGAGTGTGCCTGCCCGCACAATAATCCCAACTCCCCTAAGGACTGTAAGTTATATGGGGTTATTGAAGAAAACCCGCATAGAATCAGGTTTTTTTCAAGATTCATTTATAAACTATTGTCCTTAGGGGGTGATGTGAATATTGGGATTATTGGGATATTCCGCGGATTTAGCGACAAGCTCTATTCTGATACAAGGGTTAACTCATGTGGTTTGCCGCAAGTTTAATGTCAGACCCACAATAGACTATGAATGCGTAACGTCAGCGGCGGTTCGCCGCCTGTCTGCACAGAAAACGCTCCCTCGGGACATCGCCGTAAGGGAGCTTTATTTTAAGGAGTATCTCTCGTTTCGGTAGAGATGAACTCGTCATATTTTTCATCATTGACGATGAACATCTCGTGTCCGTCCTGCTCAATCGTGAAAATGTGTCGGCTGACGGATGTGTCTGTTTCGGGGGTGTTGCGGTAGCGTATGATCTTTGTCACGGTAGCGTCGATCGTGTATTGCTTGTTAGAGTAGCTCACCGAATTGTAATCTATCGAATAGTCTGCTTTATCTACTTCGAATCCCGTACCCTCACTGTGACTCTTGGCGATATTGCTCGTTTTGTAATTGTTTAAGTACCAGAAATCGCAGCCCTGCTTGACGATCCCGCGAAACGACTGCTTCTGATCCGAGGTGTAATTTCTGACTACCGAGGTAACATATTCGTCTACAAGAGCTTTTGCCTGATCGTCGCTACGCAAAAATAATCCGTTTATGTCTGCGTATATAAAATATCCTGCTGTACCGGCTAAAATAATACCAACCAGACACATACATATCCTTCTAAGCATAAGCACAATATCTCCGAAATTCTATTTTGTTTGATTAAGTTCGATCATTTCTGATTATATTATATAACAAATTTTTTTGTTGTAAATACGGTTTTTGCATTGTTTTATTTTTTTTTACAAATTCTAAAAATATTATTTACAAAACAGGCAATATATGCTATATTTAGCGTTAACATACTAATATGCGAAATTCAAAGAGGTGCATTCTATGAGAAAGATACTGGTAACGGGCGGAACGGTTTTTGTGAGCAGATACATAGCCGAGCATTACGTTAATTTCATTCCCGAATACACAGCAGAAACTGACGCCGAGGTTTATGTTCTCAATCGGGGGACGCACAGACAGGTCAAGGGCGTACATCTGATAGAGTGTGATAAGAACAACATAGGCGATAGATTAAAGAAATATCATTTCGATGTCGTGATCGCCGTCAATATATACACAAAATACGAGATGGAGCAGCTGATCGACGGATTATCAGAGATCAACGACTTTGTGTTTATCAGCAGCAGCGCCGTATATCCCGAAACTTTGCCGCAGCCTTTTACAGAAGAAATGCCCTGCGGTGAAAACAGCATATGGGGCGCATACGGCATAAACAAGTTGGAAGCGGAGAGATATTTGCAGGAGAGAGTGCCACAGGCGTATATACTCAGACCGCCATATCTGTACGGTGAGATGAATAATTTGTACAGAGAAGCTTTTGTGTTTGACTGCGCAATAGCCGAAAGGAAATTCTATGTTCCTAATGACGGTAGTATGAAGCTGCAGTTTTTCTATGTGGGCGATCTTTGTAGATTCATTGATATTATACTCAGGATCAAGCCTGAACAGAAAATATTCAATGTAGGGAATAAAGAGACAGATGATGTTAATTCGTTTGTCAAAGCCTGCTACCGAGCGTTGTGGAATCGACCCGAGATCGTGAATGTCTACGGTGAGGTCGAACAGAGATGTTATTTCCCGTTCCGTAATTACGGTTATGAGCTGGACGTGTCAAAAATGCTGGAGCTTATGTATGACCCCATACCGCTTGACAAGGGACTCAGACTCTCATATGCGTGGTATCGGAACAACTCGAATGCAGTGAATAAAAAGCCGTATTTTGAGTATATAGACAGATATCTGGAGAAGTAAAAAAATTACCGCCCGTATCCCAAACGGATATTGGCGGTAAAATTATTTCAGACATTAAATTTAAATAAAACAATATCTCCGTCTTTCATGACGTATTCCTTGCCCTCGCTGCGAACAAGACCCTTTTCCTTGGCCGCAGTCATCGAGCCGCAGTTCATCAGCTCGTCAAAAGAGATAACGTCCGCGCGGATAAATCCTCTTTCAAAATCGCTGTGGATCTTTCCTGCTGCCTGCGGCGCTTTGGTGCCCTTTTTGATAGTCCATGCCCTTACCTCCGGCTTGCCTGCGGTGAGGTAGGAGATAAGACCGAGCAGAGAGTAGCACTCGCGGATAAGTCTGTCAAGACCCGACTCTTCAAGACCCATATCGGACAGGAACATAGATTTTTCGTCCTTATCCATTTCGGCGATATCAGCTTCGATCTGGGCGCATATTGGGAGGACTCCTGCGTTCTCGCTCTCGGCGATCGCCTTTACTGCTTTGTATCCCTCGTTGTTTTCAATGCCGTTTGCGAAATCGTCTTCACTCATATTGGCGGCATAGATAACGGGCTTGTTTGTAAGCAGCGCAACGTCTGCAAGCAAAGCCTTTTCTTCATCGGTACACTCAACGGAGCGCGCGGGCTTGCCCTCCTCCAAGGTCGCTTTGACACGCTTGAAGAAATCGAGATCGACCTGATACTTTTTATCGGCTTTAAGCATTTTCGTTGTTTTGTCGATACGTCTGTCGATCATCTCAACATCGGAGATGATAAGCTCAAGATTAATAGTATCTATATCACGCTGAGGGTCTATACTGCCTTCAACGTGGATTATGTCGTCGTCTTCAAAACATCTCACAACGTGAACGATAGCGTCACATTCTCTGATGTTGGACAGAAACTTGTTGCCGAGACCCTCGCCCTTGGAAGCGCCCTTCACAAGGCCTGCAATGTCTACGAATTCTATCGAGGCGGGCGTATACTTATCGGGGTTATACATCTCGGCGAGCTTATCAAGCCTTTTATCGGGTACGGCAACCACGCCTACGTTAGGCTCGATCGTACAGAACGGGTAGTTTGCGCTCTGAGCGCCTGCGTTTGTTATAGCGTTGAAAAGTGTGCTCTTGCCGACATTCGGCAAGCCGACTATACCTAATTTCATATTATATCTGCTCCTTGTTTTGGAATGATCACGAATGTATTATAGCATATCCGCAAGGTTTTAACAAGCGGCTGCAGCGGTAAATTTGCGAATTCTGTATTTATCTAAAAAAACAATTTAAAAAGATATAACTCTACAAAGATTATCAGTATGAACAGTATACCTGCAAAATAGAAATTAACATGATAACTTGTATCAGGCGGCTCGGATTCGGTCTGTCTCGATTTCTTGAGAGCGTCTTTCTTTTTGTCAAATCCTCGCTCGATCAATATGATCGCACACCCTCCGACAGGATACGAAATGACAAAAGATACGATCAGAAAAAACACCATACCCATATTATCTTAAGGAACCACTGATTAAATCACGTCCTTCGGACTGAGCACCAAATTTGCTTGCATCTTTTTGTCAAATTGCACTCAAAATCCTTGAAATACGTCAGCAACTTCGGCACTCGATTTAATCAGTGTCTCCTTAATTTCCTTTATTGAGCTTCACAGGCAAACTTGTTTCATCTGCTTCAGCCGCAAAAATACAATTCTGAATCAGCTGCTGTATTTCTTTGCAGTCCTCTGTCAGTGACTGAAGGAGGACTTTTCCGATGTAACCCGAGGTAAATAACAGGCTGATCCAATATTCTGCTGCGGCTGCTCTGTCCAAGGCAGATTTGAGGATCGATGCGACCTCTTCGCTGTGCGATCGCAGCTGTGCTTCGTGTATAAAAATACCGATACACATGGTGTCTTCGATGATCTGTTCGGATACGACAGGCTCGTTGTGTTCTTTCATCAGACTTTGGTGCAGCTTGATCATGCGCGCGCCAAATTTAACCGCTTTGTCAGGCAAGGTCTTTTCTATGTACATTTCTTTTTCCTCTTTTTGATGATCTTCGGATATATCACAAAATCGTTGTTTATTGATCATATACTAAGAATACCCCGCCACATAAGTGACGGGGCGTTTCTGGTGACCCGGACGAGAATCGAACTCGTGTTACCGCCGTGAAAGGGCGGTGTCTTAACCGCTTGACCACCGGGCCAAAGTAGCGATAGGTGGACTCGAACCGCCGACCTTTCGGGTATGAACCGAACGCTCTAGCCAACTAAGCTATATCGCCATATTTCGTGTCACAATCAGTGACAAATATTATTATAGCGTGTTTTCGTTAGTTTGTCAACTGTTTTTGTAAAAAAATTTTTTCTTCTTTTCGTGTATATATTTTTTCAGGAGATTGAATTATTTTTTCTGTTGTGGTATAATTAGGTTTATTCGGAGATGACGAGCTTTTATTTTTTATTATTGTTTGTCACGCTCCACTAAGGAGGAATATCAGTTATGAAAGATGAAACAAAATGCCTGCATTCAGGATATCACCCGAAGAATTCGGAGCCGAGAGTTGTTCCTATAGTTCAGAGTACAACATATGTTTATGATTCGACCGCAGAGGTAGCGTCTGTTTTTGACGAGCCTACAAAATCGCTCATTTACTCACGTTTTGCAAATCCTACCGTTATGGCGGTAGAAGAGAAGATTGCCGACCTTGAAGGCGGTGTGGGCGCTATGTGTACATCATCGGGTCAGGCAGCTTCGCTGTTGTCGATACTCAACATCTGTCAGGCAGGCGACAGCTTTATCAGCGTCAGCGAGATATACGGCGGCACGATCAATCTTTTCGCCTTTACCCTCAAAAAGCTCGGCATAGAGTGCATATTTGTATCGTCACGTGACGATGACGAAGTCATTGAAAAGGCTTTCAAACCGAACACAAAGGCGGTTTTCGGCGAAACTATCGCCAATCCGGCTCTGACAGTGTTCGATATAGAGAGATTTGCAAAAATTGCTCATAAGCATAATGTTCCGCTTATCGTTGACAACACCTTCGCTACTCCCGTGTTGTGCAAGCCGTTTAAGTTCGGAGCAGATATTGTAATACACTCCACCACAAAGTATATGGACGGTCATGCCGTACAGGGCGGCGGCGTTATCGTAGACAGCGGTAATTTTGATTGGACAAACGGCAATTTCCCCGAACTTTGTACTCCGGATGAATCTTATCACGGTATTATCTATACTGAAACATACGGCAAGGCTGCTTATATCGTTAAGGCAAGAATGCAGCTTATGCGTGATTTCGGAGCATACCCCGCAGCGCATTCGGCATTTCTGCTGAATCTTGGGTTGGAAACACTCCCGATAAGAATGAAGAACTACTGCGAGAATGCTCTTACCGTTGCAAACTTCCTTAAGAATAACAAGCATATCGAGAGTATCACTTATCCCGGTCTTGAGGGCGATGCAAACTACGAGCTTGCAAAGAAGTACCTCAAGGGCGCAAGCGGAGTTATTTCTTTCGTTATCAAGGGCGGCAGAGATACCGCAATGAAATTCATGGATTCTCTCGAACTTGCTTCCAATGAGGTGCATGTTGCGGATATTCGCACCTGCGTTCTCCACCCCGCAAGCGAAACTCACCGTCAGCTTACAGACGAGCAGCTTGTTGCGGCAGGTATTGAACCGGGTATGGTTCGTTTGTCCGTAGGTCTTGAGAATGTCGAGGATATTATCGCCGATCTTGAAAAGGCTTTTGCCGCACTGGACTGATAAAACGTAAAATAAACAGAATAATAAGCCTCGCTTTTCGGCGGGGCTTGATTTGATAACGGCAGGTGTTTGATATGAATATTGTTATCCCGGATCTGAAAACAGTTACCGTCGGAGATATAAGCGTGGCTTGCTTTGATGATTTCGGCACGGTAACGGCGTATGATCTGACTGCGACAGAGCTTGTTGCCGAAAGGGTGAAGAATGCAGATGTTATTCTTTGCAATAAGACTCTTATGTGCGAGGAAACTTTGTACAGTGCAAAACAGCTTCGCTATATAGGACTTTTTGCAACAGGGTACAATAACATTGACCTTAACTACACAAGGAAACACGGAATAACCGTGTGTAATGCGGCAGATTACTCTACGAATGCGGTTGCCCAGCATACTTTTGCGCTTATACTTGAACATTTTTCTATGGTATCACGGTATGACAGCTTTGTCAAAGACGGCGGATGGAGAAGATCCGATGTGTTTTCGCCGATTTTCTTTCCCACAGAGGAACTTGCAGGGAAAACCATCGGTATAGTAGGATTTGGCAGTATTGGCAGTGCTGTGGCAAAAATCGCAGCGGCATTTGAAATGAAGGTACTCTATTACTCGCGTTCAAAAAGCAATACCGATCTTGAAACGCTGATCCGAACAAGCGATATTGTAACAGTACACTGTCCGCTAAATGAGCAGTCAAAGCATATGTTTAATAAAGAAATGTTTGAAAAATTCAAGAAGGGCGCATTTTTTGTCAATACATCCCGGGGCGGTACTGTAGACGAATATGCATTAAGGTATGCCCTCGACAGCGGAATATTGTCGGGAGCAGCGGTCGATGTTCTTAATAACGAGCCGATGTCAGAGAGTTGTCCTTTGATCGGAGCAGAGAACTTGATCATCACGCCTCACGTTGCGTGGGCGCCTGCGCAGACAAGAGAAAGGCTGGTCGGAATAGTTTATAATAATCTGAAGAACTTCCTTGAGGGTAAAGAGATACAAAGCCTTTGATCGTCTTGATAAATAGTCTGAGAGCGCAGTTCTTGCAACATAATTATCATACCGTTTCTGGAAACGAAAACACTTTTGTACAATATCTACAAATAAATGTGTATAAATTTTCCGTTTGGTCAATAGTCAGAAAGGTATGGTTTATGATATAATATATACAAGGAACATTGTATGATTTTAGGGAACGAACGTTTCCGTACAGTTGTAATTGTACGGTGTTTACATAAATACCATATACCGAAAGAAGTGATTACAATGTACTATGTCGGAATTGATTTAGGCGGCACGAATATCGTGGCAGGCGTTGTTGACGAGAACTTTAAGATCATAGCTAAGGCAGACTGTAAGACTGCGGTGCCTCGTCCCGAGAGCGAGATATGCGATTCGATGGCTTCGGTAACGATGCAGGCTCTTGCAAAGGCTGAGGTTTCACTCGAAGATGTTGAGTGGGTAGGTATCGGCGTACCCGGTGCTGTTGATCCCGAAACAGGTATTATAGAATATTCCGCAAACTTCGGTTTCCATAACTGGAAGATCGTTAAGATGATGGAAGAAAGACTTGGCAAGAAGGTTCTCATAGAGAATGACGCTAATGCGGCGGCTTACGGCGAGTATCTCGCAGGTGCGGCTAAGGGAAGCACAAATGCGGTTGCTATTACGCTTGGTACAGGCGTTGGCGGCGGTATTATTATTGACGGCAAGATCTACAGCGGTTCAAACAAAGCGGGCGCAGAGCTGGGTCACATGGTTATTGTCCATAACGGCAGACACTGCAACTGCGGACGGAATGGCTGTTGGGAGGCATATGCATCGGCTACGGGTCTTATTAACCTGACGAAAGAAGCGATCGAGAATGAAAATCCGCTGCAGTCGTTTATGCTGAAGTCTGTAAACGGCGATATTAGCAAGGTGAACGGAATTACGGCGTTTAATGCTATGCGTGAAGGAGATAAGGTTGGTACTGCTGTTGTCAAGGAATACATTGGCTACCTTGCAACGGGTATCGTTAATGTTATAAATATTTTTCAGCCTGATGTTCTTTGTATCGGCGGAGGTATCAGCAAAGAGGGAGACAACCTCATTACTCCTCTCATGAAGATAGTAGAGAAAGAGCGTTACACCAAGCACAATGACAAGCAGACTTTGGTTTGTGTTGCAAAGCTCGGCAATGATGCAGGTGTTATCGGCGCTGCATTGCTCGGGAATCTCGCCTGAGGCTTCGTGCCTTGCGGACAGTTTAATTATTCAGTTTAATACACCCTCGGAACGCACCACACAAAAAGGATTGTCCTTTTGTTCCGTGGGTGTTATTATTTGATTCGGAAAATGTATTAAATTGGTGTCAATGGTTGACTTTTTATTCTATATAATGTATATTTAAAACAGCGATATGATATATAGATCACAGCAAGTATGACTGATTATATTTTGCTGATGTCATTCATAGGGGGATCATGTTATGACAATGAAAGAAAGAGTAAATAATAATCGATCCAAGAAGGGTTTTACATTAGTGGAGCTTGTTATTGTTATTTCTATTCTGGCAATACTTGCATCAATAGCTATTCCTGTAATATCCACTACTGTGAATTCTGCAAAAATGTCCGCTCTTGAATCAGACAGTACTACGGTAGAATTGCTTTTTAAAGAAGCGCTTGCAGCGTACAGAACAGACATGAACACTTCATACAACGGGAAATCGCCTTCGGCTGCAACCCTGAACGATGTGCTTGTGGAGAATACAATCGATTCGACAATCATGGATGTCAGGAGGATAGGAGGAGTGGAGTACTGTATTGTATGGAGCAATGTGGTTGAGGGGACTGTTGTCCAGTCGGGAACCGCAGCTGTTAAAATGGATCTGACAAAAAAAGTATCAGACTTAGGTGTAATGTAAACTGCAGAAAATCTGGGAGTCGGTATATAATCGGCTCCTTTTGATATGGAGTTGATCTTATGAAGAAATGTATTGTCATTGCTTTATCAGCGGTGCTGTGTGTGTCTTTGACGTTTGCGGGCTGTGTTCCGAGCAGCACAAACAGTTCGGTGACTGAGAGTGTTGCTGCAAATAATTCGGAAGCGGGAAGCTCAGGCAACAGCAGCGAAAATCAAAGCAGTTTTTCTTCAGTACGGACGAGTGAAGAGAGTACGGGCGGATCGGACAGCGATAAAAGCAATATGTCAAAAACGGAGTCGAAAAAAGAATCTCAAACGCTGACAGCAGACAAAACTAACGTTACTTTGACAATGGGTGAGAGTATTTCAATCAAAGTGACAGCGTCGCCGAACAAGGATGACAAACTGACGTGGGAGAGCAGCGACGAGAAGGTCGCCGCAGTCGACGGCATCGGCAATATAACAGCAATAGGTGAGGGCAAGTGTGTGATTACGGTCAGGAGCGAGTCTGAGCCGAGCGCGGTGCAGAGTATCAGAGTGGCTGTGAATCCGAAGCGGGGCAATACATCAAGCAGTCGGCCTGCGACCACACAGCCAACTGCGATAACGTATCTTGAAAGCGATGAAGGACAAGAGATGATGCCGCAGGAGGACGAGCCGAAGTCACAGGTAGAGAGTGTTACACCGAGCGTGGATAAGATACGCATAGCTCTCGGACAGAAGGCAAGGCTAACTGCTACGGTATCTCCGCTAAATGCAGACAGCTATGAGCTGAAGTGGGCGACCTCGAATGATTTTATCGCTTCGGTCGATGAGTCGGGCATTGTGACGGCAAACGAAGAAGGAACGTGCATTATAACCGTGACTTCTGTCAGCAACCCCGAAGCCGGGGCAGAGATAGATCTTGAAGTGACCAAGCCTGCCGCAAAAACGCAGGAAAACGAAGAGGAGCTGCCGAAGCAGGAGCTGTATATTGACGGTATACTTATTGTAAACAAGTCATACTCGTTGCCGCAGGATTATAACCCGGGCGGGCTGACGCCTGAATGCTCGGCTGCGTTTGAAGAATTACGGCAGGGAGCTGCTGCCCACGGGCTGAATATATATCTGTCGTCGGGTTTCAGATCGTATGAAACGCAGAATTATCTTTACAACGGATATGTATATTATTACGGTCAGGCAATGGCAGACACCTTCTCCGCACGTCCGGGTCATTCGGAGCATCAGACGGGACTTGCGATAGACTGCAACATAATCAGCGACGCATTCATCGGCACACCCGAGGCGATCTGGCTTGAAGAACATTGTCACGAGTACGGATTCATCATAAGGTATCCGCAGGGCAAGGAGAGCATCACGGGCTACAAGTATGAGCCGTGGCATATTCGCTACATAGGTGTTGAAAATGCGCAGATGATACACGACAGCGGACTGACGCTGGAGGAGTATTTCGGGATAAGCTCGGAGTATGATTATTGATAACATAAAAATAATATAAATATAAGGCGGACGGAGCGGAGAGCTTGGTCTGCCTTTTGTTTTGGAAAAATTATATAATATACAGATGTAAATTTTTTGTTAATATTATTCGCAGGCGGAAAATCACCGATAAAAAGCCGACTTATTGATAGATGCAGAATGCGAAAAAACTTGACATCAAAATTTTTTGAACATTAAACTGTTTTGTGATTTAATATAGGGGGGTGAAAATATGGAAACACTTTATTCAATAATGGAGGATATGCTCGAAGACGAATACAAGCTGAATTGTATAAAAAATATACTCTCCGCACGGTATGACAATGCAGAAAGCATTACGCAAGAAGATTTGTTATCGGTGATAACTGTTTCGGCGGAAGCCCTCGGTTGCACTGTTACCCGGTTTCGGAAGAACATATCCGAGCTTGATAAGTACATAGCTGACAATGCCGCCGAATACAGAAATCGTGATCGGGTTACTGCTCGGGGTACGGACGAATAACATCGCTTGCGCCCGTGATATAGTCCACGGATACGTTATAGAATTTCGCAAGAATGAGAATGCTGTCGATAGGGATTCTTGTTTTTCCGCTCTCATAGTCTGCATATGTTCTCTGCCCCACATGGAGCATATCGGCTATTCTCTGTTGGGTGAGGTCATGGTCTTCCCGAAGATGTCTTATCCTTTGATTATATTTCATTTTACGCACCTTTCGATAAAAAATTATATGTATCATAAAAAAATATAAATAATTTTATCAAAAGACTTGACTTATAGAGTTATAAACTCTAAAATATTATTGTAAACTTTTATTTATTAATGAGGAGGAGCAATTGATGGCATTATTCTATTGTTCAACGTGTGGTAACAAGGTTTCCGATAAAGCCCCTGCCTGTCCAAAGTGCGGTAGTGTGAATACGATGTATTCCGGTCAATTTCCGCAAGCTGCAGAGGAAATCGGTGCAAAACCTGTAGATAAAGGGGAATCTCGAAAAAAAATCGTTAAATCGATAATCGCCGCATTATCTGTAGTGTTGTTTCTGACAGCTGCAGTTACTGTCGGGATGATCATTATCGGTAAAAACACTGACGTTAAAAGTATTGAATTTTCAAGCTGGGATTATTATGCGGGAGATACTGACAGTGATGGTTATTTTATTGGGACAGTGAAAGCTGATAATAAAAATCCTTTCATTGCGATCATAACCAAAAAGGATACAAGTACAGATAAGAACGATACGGATTCTTCAACCGAAACAGATAAAGACAGACCCGATTATGAAACAATAATATATCAGCCGGAGGGTTATGTATATGTACAGAACGGCGAGGGTTCGTTCAAATTATACGGTGATGACGAGCCTAATGACTATAGCATCGACACATACCTTGTCGGTACGCCGCTGACAGAAAAAGATTTTACGTCTATACAATATGACTATACGGATTTTAGGGATAACGATACGAATACAACGGCATATTTTGACGTGAAACTCTCAATGAAAAAAAGTCAAAGCGGACTATTGTTCTGCAGATTTCATAATACTCTAACAGATGTTTATTCCGCAACTATTGAAGCTCCTGTAGTAAACGGTAAGGTTATGATCGATGATTTTTCGAGTTCCACTTCATCGGGTTTGAGTTTGGTTGGTTTATGGGATTCGTTAAATGAACTTTTAGATGATAAATTAGTTTATTTATCGCCTGATGATGTCGGAATATTTCCCTATAAAAGCAGAGATACAAAGGCTATCGTAATACAGGATATTTACTTTGTTCCAATGACAAATCTGAGTGCGGGCACGATAAACACTGATAAACATTATTTTAAACGTGAAGCAGAGGCTCATTCCTGTAGTTGGGAGTGTGAAACCACTATAAACACTCCTGTTGACGGATTCCTTATTTATTCGGCTACACTAACAGAAGGTGGGAAAAAGGAAAACTTAAACAAAGAACATGTTTACAGAACACCGCTAAGTAATGGAAAATCACACATATATTTATCCGATTGGTTTGATGACGACAAATTTGATAATCCGCAATATACATATCTTTACTACGGATATGTAGAAGCAATAAAAATAGCCAACAATTAGGAGGTTTTAACATGAGTGAATTAATGTGTAAAGAATGTGGCATTTTGCTGCCGGATGGCGCAGCCGTATGTCCCGAATGCGGCAGTCCAGTAGATACTCCGGAAATAGTTTCCTCTCCAGAAACACAACCTGTTCAGGCAGTAA
Source organism: uncultured Eubacteriales bacterium (assembly GCA_900315255.1). Classification (GTDB taxonomy): domain Bacteria; phylum Bacillota; class Clostridia; order Oscillospirales; family Acutalibacteraceae; genus RUG592. The sequence continues at coordinate 121,028 of OMYH01000001.1, forward strand.
ATCCGAGTGTATCAATGTGTAAAGAATGCGGTGTTCAGCTGCCGGAGGGTGCGTCGGTATGTCCCGAGTGTGGCAGTCCCGTAAATGCTGCACAAACAGTTTCCCCTATGACTACACAATCTATTCAGGTGGTTAAGCCTATTGTAAGATTTTGTTCAAAATGCGGAACTCAGCTTGCCCCGGAACAGGCTTTCTGCCCCAAATGCGGAACTAAATCCGATGTAGGGACAGTAAAGAAAAAGGGCAAGAAACGTGTTATAATTCCGATAATATGCGTAATTTGTCTGGCTTTGGCAGCGGCGGCTATAGTGTTTTTCACACAGCCTAAAGTGGAGAGTATAACAGCATCGGAAACGAGCATAGAACTAACTTCAAACGAAACGTTCCAAGCTACATACTCCGTGACTCCCGAAAAGGCTGCAAAAGTAAAAACGACGTGGACTTCAAGCAATGAAAACATTGCAAAGGTTGATCAAACAGGGTTAATAACGGCAGTATCGGATGGAACGGCAACTATTACAGTAACGGCAAAAGATAAGATGTCTGTTATTTCGGTAAAAGTATCACCGCCGATAGAAAGTATTACTGCTTATCAGAATACTGTTACATTAAAAGCGAAAGAAACATTTCAAGCTAAATACACTATTTTACCTGAAAGAGCTGCCGATACATTTGTAACATATACATCCGACAATGCAGGTGTTGCAAAGGTTGACAGTAATGGTCTTATTACTGCTGTGTCTGACGGAACCGCTACCATCATGATGACAGCAAAAGATAAAACCGCCACAATATCTGTTACGGTTAAAACGGGACCTGATTTCAAAGCGATATACAAAAAAATTGGTGGAGAATCTTCTTCTGCCGTAGAGGTTGCTTCAGATGGAAGTTATTTAAGAATAGACTCCGACCCATACGATTTAGGCTATTCATGGCATACCAGTGAAATAAAACAGGCAAATAAAGAACTGGGGCTTCCCGATTCTGTATATCAAAAAATGCTTGAAACTCGTTCTGTAGACGGACGATTAACAGATACTCATAATGGTGTAAAAGTTAGTTGGACATATCACCCCGATCATGGACTTGAAGTTTTGTACGAAGCAGAATAATACTATTATACTCTAAACACACATAATAATATAATTAACAGATTATCATTCCCCCTCTCCGAAAAGGAAAGGGGGATTTTCGGCGCAGTCACAAGCAGACACCTTTCTCGTGTGATAACATCAAGCTCCAGTGCGAATTTGTCGAGATGACGAAACAGATTTAATATGTGATTCTTGGTACCGTATCCTCTTTTACAGTTGTCTATACATTCCTGTATATGATAAGAATTCAATTTGCGGTAGCTTATCTGATACACCGCCCCGCAGTGGTTCCATGCGGCTTTCATCGCTCCCTGCATCGCCCCTGACATATTCTTTTTTCTGGCTGAATACCACTTCTTGAACAGCTCCTCTGCGGTAATGTTGCGGTCGTCTATGCTGTATGGGTCGCTGTTGTACTTCGCAAGCATTATCATACCCTCCTCACGACTCTCAGTGTAGCCTAAGCATAGATATATCGGGTAGCCCTTTTCATTGAAGCCGACTGTCTTTCGTACTGCATAAGGGCGGCGTCTGTTGCCCGAGAGCTTTACAACAGAGCCGTAACCGTTGGGATTTTTCATTGTGTTTCTTCCTTTCATATTATATTGCAGCAAAATTTTGTTACTAACCGGTTACTAATGATAGCAGATCGGTAAATTAAAATAAATCAAAAAGAATTATCAAGGAATTGTGTTTTCTGAATGAAAGAAAAGTGATGGGATTTTGTGTCGATTCAACAATTCGGGCAAGCTGTATATGTGAAAAACCGACAACAAAACACTTGGCTTCGCAGAATTATAAAATTGGTTTGTGCAAAAATAACAAATAATAGTCATATTTTTTTACATTAAAAGTTTTAAAAAAACAAAAAAATGTGTTGACTTTATCCCGAATTTATTGTATTATAAATATGCAATCAAACACCGATACGTCATAAGTCGGTGTAAGAAAAATTTAATAAAGAAAGAGGTAATGTTTTATGACAATGATGCAGAAAATGCAGGCAAAGAAGTCCAAGAAAGGTTTTACACTCGTTGAGCTCGTAATCGTTATTGCAATCCTTGCAATCTTGGCAGCAATCGCAATCCCGGTTATCACAACAACAATCAACTCCGCAAAGCTCTCAACTCTTGAGTCCGATGCTACAACAATTGATATGTGTCTGAAAGAGGCTCTCAACACCTATAAGACAGATAACAATGTTACAAAGTATAACGGAGTTACAGCTGCTTCTTGTACAGTGGCAAGCGTGTTCTCAGAGCAGGGTCTTGATAGTGGGCTTCTCAGTGTACGTCAGATTGGTGGCGCAAGTTATCAGATTCAGTGGAAGTATAATGCCAACAGCACAGGCGGCGAAGCTGTTATCTCAGGTACAGGCTATGTTACCTCCGGTACATCTGCTATGACTGCGACAACGAGCATCAACGCACTCGGTAAGAAGTAATATAACGAAAAACATAGTTTTATCACTAATTCGCAAGTCGGGTTTATCCCGACTTGTTTTTTTCTGTCGAAAACAAGTTGTTCTGTGCGTGGGTCGGGTAATCAGCATATTTCGGTGAAGGTTGGATTGTTTCTCTGTCGGCCTTTGATCAACCCGTATTTTAGACGATGAGCTAAGCTTCAGCAAGCTCGCTCCTGCGGGCGTCTTTGGGATTTTGACCCGCAGCCGACAAATATATGTCCCCACTGCCTATAGTAGGGAGGGATATCGGCGTTTGTTATAGAAATTTTACTCATTCAAAAACCCTGTTTATATTTAAATTTCCTATTGTATATTTCGGGCTTATGTGTTATAATAAAATTACCTTTTTGTAATATTTTTTAGAATGAACAGGAAAAGAGAAGAATCTTGAATATGGGAGGTTGGCCGAAGCGTGAGATGTTTGTATTGTATGGAAAAATACGATGAGGATCTGGACGTGATCTGTCCTTTTTGCGGAAATGACGTAGTTAATGTAGAGAATGACAGCAATTGCCTGCCTGCCGGAACGGTACTGAAGAAAAGGTATATGCTGGGCAGAGTGCTCGGCGACGGCGGATTCGGCATTACATATATCGGTTATGACAAGGCGCTTAAACGGAAGGTTGCCGTGAAGGAATTTTTCCCGAACGAGTGCGTAACAAGACAAAAAGGCGAAAAGACTGTCACTCCGCTAAGCGGCGAGAGGGGCACACGTTATGAAAACGGACTCAGAAGCTTCCAGGAAGAGGCGCAAAGACTTGCTAATCTTGGATCTATAGAAGGCGTAGTGAATGTGTTCGACGTCTTTGCGGACAACGGAACGGCATACATCGTAATGGAATACCTCAGCGGCGAAACGGTAGCTCAGATCGTAGAGGAGAACCGCAGGCTCGGCTTCGGCAAAACCATGAATATCATTGTGCCTGTGTTGAGGAGCCTTATAAAAATACATAAGGCGGGGATTATACACAGAGATGTTTCTCCGCAGAATATTATCCGTACCGAGGACGGGAAAATCGTGCTTATCGACTTCGGCGCAGCAAGACAGAACACTCTGTCAATGTCGAAGAGCGTTTCCATAATACTCAAACAGGGATACGCGCCGATAGAGCAGTATGATAATAAGATCAAGCAAGGAACATGGACAGACGTATATGCTGCTGCGGCGACTATGTACTATATGCTTACAGGCGTAACACCCGAATATGCTAACTCAAGGCTGCTTGACGATACGCTTGTTCCCATCTCGGAGATGAGGGAGGGACTTCCGCCCGAGCTTGACGATATTCTGGAGGGTGCGCTCGCAGTAAGACCCGAAGATCGTACTCAGACAGCGCAGGAGCTGCTCGATCAGATCATGACGCTGAAAAACTTCGGCAGAGATCCGTCGAAGAAAAAGCACAAAAGACCCGATCAGCAGACTACGCAGGATGTGCCGAAGCAGAACTGGAAGTCTTATGTCGGAGGTACTCCCTATGAAATCGCACCGACGGCTGCTGTAAAGAGAGATTACGAGCCGAAGGTCATTACATTTGACAGAAGTCTTCAGACACCGATAGAGCAGCCCACACAGCAGCTGCAGCCTGAGCCGAAAAAAAAGCACACTGCTCCGTTGGTGGCGGCGCTGCTTGTAGCGGTACTGGTACTCGGCGTAGTGATAACACTGGGCTATCTCGATAGTAAACAAAATACGGTCATTCCCGATTTTATCGGACAAAATATAAATGATGTTCTGAACAGCAGCGATTATGATCTTGAGTTTGACACCGATTATGCCTATGACCCAAACAAGACACTCGGTGAGATCCTCGACCAGAACCCCAAAGCCACATCACGCCGTGTCGGAAGAGATACGAGCGTTACACTTACGGTCAACTCGGAGGAAGCACAGGTCATGGTGCCTGTAGTATCGAAGCTGTCGGAGAGCGTAGCGATCAATACTCTTGGTAAGTCAAATCTCGAAGCCGAGATCGTTAAGGAAAACAACGAAAACGTGGCAGAGGGTACGGTTATCCGTACCGAACCGTCAAGCGGCGAAATGGTCAAGGTCAAGAGCAAGGTCATAGTTTATATTGCCGAGCATAAAGTTGAGGTTCCCGATATTCTCGGCATGACGCTTGAAGAGGCTAAAGCGAAGCTTGGCGAAGCAGGACTCACCGCAGGCGAGCCGACGTTTGAGTATAGTGATGATTACGATAATGGTCTGGTCATGCTGCAGGGCATAGAGAGCGGCGAAAAAGTCGATAAGGGTACAATTGTGCCTGTTACCGTGAGCAAGGGCGAGCCTATCCCCGTAACGGTAAAAGCAGAGATCGATCTCAGCAGATTCCAGGATTATGCCCCGTTTAAAATATCCGTGATCGTAGACGGTGAAGAGGAAACGACTCAGAATGCAAGCAAGGATTATCTGAACAGGATCGGTTTTAACTATAAATTCGAGCTTACGAGGAAGATCACCGAAACTGCGGTTAATGTTGAGATAAGAATTGATGATCAGCCGTATCAGACATATATTTTCAACTTCGAGAATGCCGAATATTGGTTGGATCATGAAGACGAGGTACATCTCGAAAAAAGTGTGCCCGAAACCTCAAGCGGAAAGGATAAGGACAGTGAAAAAGAACCCTCGTCCAAAGCCGAACCGAGCCGTGAAGAGGAACCGTCTAAGACAGGTGACGAGAGCGAAGGATCATCATCGTGAGGTTACATTAGCAAGTCGGGTGATACATTATGTTTAAAACAAAAACGCTGAAATTGGAATATGACGATGTTGACGAATACGTTGCGAATAAAAAACGTAAGAAAAGACGGCAGATAATAACTGTTACGATCTTGTCTGTCTTTGCAGTTATCGGATTTATTGCCGTAGGATATGTGTTGGCGGCAGTGGTTGACACTCACAGAAGGAATGCCGAAATCCCTGACTTTATCGGTCAAAATATTGATGATGTGCTGAACAGCGGCGAATACGATTTTGAATTTGATACCGATTATGCCTATGACCCGAACAAGGCACTCGGTGAGATCCTCGACCAGAACCCCAAAGCTGCATCGCGCCGTGTCGGTAGAGATACGAGCGTTACACTTACGGTCAACTCCGAGGAAGCGGAAGTCATGGTGCCTGTAGTATCGAAGCTGTCGGAGAGCGTGGCGATCAATACTCTTAAAAAGTCACATCTCGAAGCCGAGATCGTTAAGGAAAACAACGAGAACGTGGCAGAGGGTACGGTTATCCGTACCGAACCGTCAAGCGGCGAAATGGTCAAGGTCAAGAGCAAGGTTATAGTTTATATTGCAGAGCGTAAAGCTGAGGTTCCCGATATTCTCGGCATGACGCTTGAAGAGGCTAAAGCGAAGCTTGGCGAAGCAGGACTCACTGCAGGAGAGCTGACGTTTGAGTACAGCGATGATTACGATAATGGTCTGATCATGCTGCAGGGCATAGAGAGCGGCGAAAAGGTTGATAAGGGTACGGCTGTGCCTGTTACCGTGAGCAAGGGTGAGCCGATTCCTGTAACGGTAAAATCTGAGATCGATCTTAGCAGATTCCAGGATTATGTGCCGTTTAAAATTTCCATTATCGTAGACGGTGAAGAGGAGATTACTCAGAACGCAAGCAAGGATTATCTTAACGGGATCGGTTTTAACTATAAATTCGAGCTTACAAGAAAGATCACTGTCACAGCGGCTAATGTCGAGATAATGATCAACGATCAGCCGTATCAGACATATATTTTCAACTTCGAGAATGCCGAATATTGGTTGGATCATGAAGACGAGGTACATCTCGAAAAAAGTACGCCCGAAACCTCAAGCTGAAAGGATAAAGATAAGGATAAGGACAGTGAAAAAGAACCCTCGTCCAAAGCCGAACCGAGCCGTGAAGAGGAACCGTCTAAGACAGGTGACGAGAGCGAAGGATCATCATCG
>OMYH01000070.1 GCA_900315255.1 uncultured Eubacteriales bacterium
CGCAGCAGAAGCACCGATCGAGCCGGCAGGCGAGACTAAAGATGCAAGCAAATTTGGTGCTCAGTCCGAAGGACGTGATTTATTCAGTGGTTCCTTAAGTATAAAAGCAGAAAGTTTGCGATAAGGATAATTCATCTTTATAAGTATTTATGTAATAATATAAGATAATAGATTTTATCCAAACAAGTGTTGAGGAGCGGGACAGGTATTGGTGCTAATATTGCAGAAAGCGAATGTGCCATCAGCAGAAAAGATTTTTTGTCTAAGTTGTATATCGCTATTAAAGAGCATATTGAAACGCTGTATTGGCTTGACTTGCTGTTTTCAACAGAGTATATAAATTATAAAATGTATCCATCTTTGTTTGAAGATTGTGAAGAAATCAAAAACGAATGCTGCAGGCGTCGACAAAGACTATATCTGCGGAAATTTAGATCCGGAGCGCAGCGGCCCGATAACTTCACACTCCACACTTCACACTTCACCCTCCAAACCTGAAAAAATTCCACTCTTAAAAAAGCTTAGCAATTATGAATGATAATAGTAAAAAGGATCGTGAATATTATGAAACTCAATGGTTCCGAGATATTGGTTAAGGTACTCCTTGAGAACGAAGTAGATACTATCTTCGGTTACCCGGGCGGTGCGGTACTCAATATCTATGACGCATTATATAAAAACAGTGATAAGATAACTCATATTATCACGGCGCATGAGCAGGGCGCTTCTCATGCTGCGGACGGTTATGCACGTGCAACAGGCAAAACTGGTGTAGTTCTTGCTACGAGCGGTCCGGGAGCAACTAACCTTGTTACCGGTATCGCAACGGCATATATGGACAGCGTTCCTATGGTTGCAATTACGGGCAATGTAGGAACTTCCCTCATCGGACGCGACAGCTTCCAGGAGGTTTATATCACGGGTATCACCATGCCGATAACGAAGCATAACTTTGTTGTAAGAGATATTAAGGATCTTGCGGATATTCTCCGTAAGGCGTTCAAGATTGCAATAAGCGGCAGACCCGGACCGGTTCTGGTTGATATTCCCAAGGATATAACTGCAGCTGTTACCGAATATGAGCCGCAGCCCAAGCAGACTGCCGTTAAATATAACTTTGATGAGGCGAAGAACCTTGAAGAGGTTGCCGAGATCATCAACAATGCAAAGAAGCCCGTTATTTTCTTCGGCGGCGGCGTAAAGAATTCGGGCGCAGGCGAGATCATCAGCAGGATCGTTAAGAAGGCGAATATACCTGCAACACATACCATGATGGCGGCAGGTGTTCTCCGTTATGATATGCCCGAGAACCTCGGACTTCTCGGTATGCACGGCTCGGCAGTTGCAAACAAGACCGTAAACGACGCAGACGTTGTTTTGACGATCGCAAGCCGTTTCTCCGACAGAGTTGCACTTGCCCCCGATAAGTTTGCGAAGAAAGCAACGATGATACATATAGATATAGACCTCAGCGAGATAGACAAGAACGTAAAGTCCGATTATCATCTCATAGGCGACGCGGAGAATATTCTCTCGAAGCTGGAGGGACTTATCAAGGAAAACAAGCACGATGAGTGGTTTGAAACCATCAATTCATACAGACGTGATATTCCATACTCGACAGGCGATGGCAAGCTCCACCCGAAGCAGGTTATGGATATTATCAGCGAGCTTGCAGGCGAGGATGGCTTGTATGTAACTGATGTAGGTCAGCACCAGATGTGGGCTGCTCAGTATCTGCATCATGTAAAGGCTGAAAACTTCCTTACAAGCGGCGGTCTGGGTACTATGGGTTACGGTTACGGCGCTGCTATCGGCGCACAGATAGGTACAGGCAGAAGTCATGTTTTCCATATTACGGGCGACGGTTCGTTCCATATGAATATGAATGAGGCATGTACGGCTGTTACCTACGGTCTGCCCGTTATCTCCATATGCCTCAATAACAGGGCTTTAGGTATGGTAAGACAGTGGCAGACTGTGTTCTATGGCAAGAGATATGCTGCCAGTGAGCCTGACAGAGTGACCGATTATGTAAAGGTTGCCGAGGGCTTTGGCGCAAAGGGTTATTCCTGCTCGACAGCAGAGGAGTTTAGAGCAGCGCTCGAGGACGCTATGAAGAGCGGCGGTCCTGCATGGATAGAGTGCAAGATAGACAGAGAAGAAAAGGTTCTTCCAATGATACCCGGCGGCGGTACCGTTGACGATATTATGTACGAATAAGGAGGTAGGACGTTATGAAAAAGACATATCTGAGTTTTCTTGTAGATAACCACCACGGTGTCCTGACAAGACTTTCGTCACTGTTTGATCAGAGAGGCTTTAATATAGACAGTCTTACCGTTTCTACAACGAATGACGAATCTCTTTCGAGAATTACAATAGCTACAACAGGCGACGAGGGCGAGATCAAGCAGATCGTCAATCAGACAAGGAAACTTGAGGAGTACGAGGGTGTTTTTGAGATCAATCCCTATGACAGCCTTATCAGAGAGCTGCTGCTTGTCAAAGTTGCAAGCGATAAGAATAACAGAAGCAGTCTGCTGGAGCTTGCTACTATCTATAAGGCAAAGATAATTGATATTTCCGAGGGAAGTATTGTGTTTGAGGTTACGGGCAAGCCTGCAAAGATAGATTCTTATATAAACCATCTCAAGGATTATTGTATTCTTGAAATGTGCCGTACAGGCGCAACGGCTCTCCAGCGCGGAGAAGTTAAAATGATTAAGTAACATTGATTAGTACAAAGCTCAAAGTTATATGCTGATCATGTAAAGCTCATGATCACAATGAACTGTCAGCTGTTAACTGAAAACTCATTAAAGGAGTGATAACAATGAGAAGTGATAATGTAACGAAGGGCGTAGAACGTGCTCCGAACAGAAGCTTGTTCTATGCTATGGGATACACAAAGGAAGAGATCGAGCGTCCGCTCATCGGTGTTGTATCTGCACACAGCGAGATCGTACCGGGTCATATGCACCTCGACAAGATCGCAGAAGCTGTTAAGGCAGGCGTAAGACTTGCAGGCGGTACACCGATAATGATCCCTGCAATAGGCGTATGCGACGGTATAGCTATGGGACATATCGGAATGAAGTATTCTCTTGCGTCGCGTGAGCTTATAGCCGATTCGGTAGAAACAATGACTATTGCTCATCAGCTTGACGGACTTGTACTTATCCCAAACTGTGATAAGATAGTACCGGGTATGGTAATGGCCGCAGTAAGAATGAATATTCCTGCGGTAGTATGCAGCGGCGGTCCTATGCTTGCAGGTTCTTTTGACGGAGAGGAGATCTCTCTTTCCAAGATGTTCGAGGCGGTAGGTTCCTATAAAGCAGGACTTATCAGCGAATGTCAGCTGTCCGAGTGCGAGCACGGCGCTTGCCCGAGCTGTGGTTCGTGTGCAGGTATGTACACGGCGAACAGCATGAACTGCCTGTGTGAATCTTTGGGTATCGCACTGCCGGGCAACGGCACGATCCCCGCTGTTGTATCAGGAAGAATTGCACTTGCAAAGCACGCAGGTATGGCTATAATGAACCTGGTTGAGAAGGATATAAAGGCAAGAGATATCATCAATGAGAAGTCTATCAGAAACGCACTTGCGTGTGATATGGCTCTGGGCTGTTCTTCAAACAGCGTACTCCATCTTCTTGCTATTGCAAACGAGGCCGGCGTTGACCTCAATCTCAACCTGTTCAACGAGATGAGCGAGAAAGTGCCGAACCTCTGTCATCTTGCGCCTGCAGGTCCGACACATATGCAGGACCTCAACAATGCAGGCGGCGTACCCGCAGTACAGGCTGAGCTTGCAAAGAAGGGACTGATCGATCTCAGTCTTATTACGGCAACAGGCAAGACAGTCGGAGAGAATATCAAGGGTGCGTATATTAAGGATACAAAGGCTATCAGACCTATCGACAACCCATACAGCGAAACCGGCGGAATCCAGATCCTCTGGGGCAATATCGCAAAGGATGGCTGCGTAGTAAAGAGAAGCGCCGTTGCTCCCGAAATGCTCTGCCACAAGGGTCCCGCAAGAGTATTCAACTCCGAGGAAGAGGCTATCAAAGCTATCTATAATTCAAAGATCGTTGACGGAGATGTTGTTGTTATCCGCTACGAGGGTCCGAAGGGTGGTCCCGGCATGAGAGAAATGCTCAACCCGACAAGTGCGCTTGCAGGAATGAAGCTTGACAAGACGGTAGCTCTCATCACGGACGGACGTTTCTCGGGCGCAAGCCGAGGCGCATCTATCGGTCATGTATGTCCAGAGGCGGCTGAAGGTGGAGTTATTGGCCTTGTTGAAGAGGGTGACATCATCAGCATTGATATTCCCAATGCATCAATTACTCTTGAAGTATCAGATGAAGAGCTTGCAAAGAGACGTGAAAATTACACTGCTCCGAAGCCGAACATAACAAACGGTTGGCTCGGCAGATATTCAAAGCTCGTAAGCACAGCGTCAAAGGGCGCAGTTATGAAGTCGTACGACGAGATATAATAATAATTACGGTATGGGGAGAGAACTGTTTCTCTCCTTATCCCGTATCATATGAGGGAGGGTATAAGAAATGCAAAAAGTTATTTTATGTATAGTGTCGGTCGTTATAGTATTGTCTATGTCAGCCTGTAGCATGATAGGAAATCTGATTAATGTATCGGACAGTATGCAGACACAGACCGAGGTGTACCAATATGATGATATTTCACTTGACTTGCCCGTTGGCTTTGAACCAATACAACAGTATGACAGAGGGATCAACTTGCAGCGTGTGAAAGAGCCTGATATTAATGAAATTCTGACAATCGCAATAATATACGATAGTTCAGACCCCCTGTCACAGGAATCTATTAATAAGATTATTTTGGATAAATTTTCGGACACCGTTGATAGTGTCAGTGAAATTAGAGATTTTACCGAGTATGAAATAGATGGCTATCCCGCACAGACATTCAAATGTGATGTTACGATAGAAGGAGTCGATGTCAATTACATTTATGATCTGGTATATCTTGACGATAGAGTCTTTGTAGTATCCGGCGGCACTACGAACAAAGATAATTTTTCCGAGTTAGAGAGCATCCATAACTCTATAAGAGTTACACCGGACGCTTAACGGGCGTTGATGGTATTAAAAACCAAATTCAGGAGGTATTATTATGAAAAAAGCAGCAGCATTGGCGATAGCATTGTCTATGATCTTATCTTTTTCTGCTTGTCAGAAGAAGCAGAGCAGCGATGATGCAGTGAGTGCGAGAGGTCCTGTTACGAGCGTCGGAATTTCGGCAGATGACAATGACGGATCATCGCCCGAAACAGCGAATGACGCCCCGAGTGTACCACTGCGTATAAATCCGAATGTTCAGACGCTTGACGACACCGAGGAAGAATCTGTTTCTTCACAGAAACCTAAAAAGGAGATTGGAAACAAGAATTCAGAAAGCGAGACGGAGAGCAAGACGGAATCCCAAAAGGAGGCTTCAGGCGGTACGTCGGACGAGATCGCCGAGAACGGAACATATACCTATGAGGGTGTTACGATCGACCTTCCTGCAGGTTATAAAATTCAAAGCAACAATGATAACGTCATAACAACTGTTCCTGCTGATTTCCCTTATACAAATCAGAATGTCACATTTTCAATGAGTGAGGGCAACACTGCGCACATTACCGAGGAACAAGTGAATTCAATGTATAAGGATATGTTTGAAGGCTTCACGGGCTGTAAGGAGTTTGTTGAATACACGATAGACGGATATAACGCTCAGTATTTCTCCTACGATGTTTCTATGAGTGATATCAGCCTTAATATGGCTCAGGTGGCACTCTATCTTGATAACAAGGCCGTTATTATTACATTTACATCAGAGGTCAGCGCAGATTTCTCAGTTCTAAAAAAAGCGGCGGATTCCGTAAGAGTAGAGTGATGACCAATATGCGATGAATGTGAAAATGAATTTTCACTGTTTCGTAATTGCATAACGGATTAATATGTTCCAAAGACTCTCTGTCAGGCAGAGGGTCTTTTTTCGCCCGGATTTACATGATGAATCTATTTCGTTTGGATATTGCAAATATATGCCTCCGTTTTTGAAATATAGAGATCAAGAAATATAATTATTCAGAATAAGAATTATAAGCCGTTTTTTATTAGTAAAATAATAACAAAAATTTTTTCTAAAATATTTGATTATATTTTATTTTTATCGAAATTTATCTGTACGGCTATTAATTTTCGATATACATTTGTAATTTTAACGTGTTTGTGATACAATAAAACAGTGTAAAAAAGCAGGAAGTGTGTTTTCTCGGAAACATATGCGAGAGGAGTAAGATTATGATACAGATAGCGGTTATGGGTCACGGAGTGGTCGGCAGCGGCGTAACTGAAATTCTGCTCAGCCACGGTGACGAAATTGCAAAAAAGGTTCAGGAAGAGATATACATAAAAAAGGTTCTCGATCTCAGAGAGTTTCCCGACAGTCCGATTGCAGACAGATTCACAAAGAGCTTCGAGGACATTATAAACGATGATGATATTAAGATAGTAGTAGAGGTTATGGGAGGCATTAATCCTGCCTATGATTTTGTCAAGAGATGTCTTCAGAACGGCAAGAGCGTGGTTACATCAAACAAAGAGCTTGTTGCGGTGAAGGGCGCAGAGCTTCTGCAGATCGCCGAGGACAATAATCTTAATTTCCTTTTTGAAGCAAGCGTAGGCGGCGGTATACCGATCATCCGCCCGCTCAATCAGTGCCTTGCAGCTAATACAGTCAATGAAATAGACGGTATCCTGAACGGCACGACAAACTTTATTCTTACAAAAATGATAAGAGAGGCTATGTCGTTTGAAGACGCACTGAAGCTTGCTCAGAACCTCGGCTATGCAGAGAGAAATCCCGCTGCCGATGTTGAGGGTCATGACGCCTGCAGAAAGATATGTATTCTTGCTTCTCTCATCTTCGGAAAGCATGTATATCCCGATGTGGTACATACAGAAGGCATAACAAAGATCACTCTCAAGGACGTTGAATATGCCGAGGCATGGGGCGGAGTCATAAAGCTTATCGGTTCGGTAAAGCTTACAGACGGCAAGCAGGAGATAATGGTTGCCCCGATGTTCATCAAAAATACCTGTCAGCTTGCAAACGTCGACGATGTATTCAATGCAATTCTTGTCAAGGGCGATTCGACAGGAGAGGTCGTATTCTACGGCAAGGGTGCAGGAAAGCTGCCTACGGCAAGCGCTGTTGTAGCCGATGTTATGGACTGTGTTAATCACATTGAACAGAGAAGGAACATATACTGGGAAGATTCCGATAATAGAGATATTCTCCCGTTTGAAGAAACAAAGTACGCTATGTATGTACTTGTCAATACGGATGACAAGGAAGAGACGATCGCAAAAGCCGAGAAGCTGTTTGACGAGATCGATGTTATAGAGAAGCCCGACGCAGGCACAAGCGAGCTTGCATTCGTAACGCCTGTAATGAAGTATTCCGATTTTGAGAAAGCATTTGCACAGCTTCCCGACAGCAGCATACAGACGGTTTCGACAATCAGAATTGCAGCTTTGTAAGTAAGGTTTGAGTATAAATGATAAAAATAGAGATCCCTGCAACAAGTGCCAATCTCGGTTCTGGCTTTGACAGCCTGGGCATAGCGCTTGATTTGTATAATCATGTATGGATGGAGGAAGCCGATGAGATAGACATTTCCTCCAAGGATGATATCGCTGTTCCCACGGACGAGAGCAATCTCATCTACTGGTCGGCAGACAGACTGTATAAGGAGTGCGGCAAGGTGCTGCCGGGACTTCACATTATCCAGGAGAATAATATTCCGATGACCAGGGGACTCGGCAGCTCGTCTGCCTGTATCGTGGCAGGTCTGATCGGAGCAAACAGGTTTCTGGGAAGTCCTCTTACACAGCATGATCTTGTAAATCTTGCTTGTAAGATCGAGGGCCATCCCGATAATACTACGCCTGCGCTGCTCGGCGGTCTTGTGACTACAGCTATGGAGAATGGAAAGGTTTACAGCGTGAGCGTTCCCGTGGCGAAGAATATTCGTTTCGGTGTGTTTATCCCTCCGTTTGAGCTGAAAACAGAGGTCGCAAGAAAGGCACTGCCGAATGAGTACAGCAGAGATAATGCAGTGTATAATCTGTCACGCAGCTCGCTGATGACGGCGGCTTTGTTCTCGGGCAGCCTTGAAAATCTCCGTGTAGCGGTTCAGGACAGCATACATCAGCCATACAGAAAGAAATTCATAAACGGAGTAGATACCGTGTTCCGAATGAGTTATGAGCTTGGTTCATACGGCACATATATAAGCGGAGCGGGTCCTTCTATTATCGCAATTATAGATGATACTCTTGAAGATACTTTTAATAAGTACGCCATACCCCATCTCGAAAGCAAGGGGATCACCGACTGGCAGTTCCGTTTGCTTAACGCAGACGATACGGGTGCAAGAGTATATATAGAATAATCTGTCAACAATAATCATATTATAAAGAGGAGTTTTTACAATGAGCTTAATTGTTCAGAAATTCGGAGGCAGTTCGGTTGCAAATGCAGAGCGTGTTTTTAACGTTGCAGGCATTGTTACCGACACTTACAAGCAGGGCAACAGTGTTGTAGTTGTTGTATCTGCACAGGGCGACACAACAGACGATCTTATCGCAAAGGCTAAGGAGATCAACCCGAACGCTTCAAAGCGTGAGATGGATATGCTCCTGTCATCGGGTGAGCAGATCTCGATCGCACTGCTTGCAATGGCTATCGAAAAGTTAGGTTATCCTGTAGTATCACTTTTGGGCTGGCAGGCAGGGTTCAACACCTCGTCGGCTTATACAAGCGCAAGAATCAAGAGAGTAGTTCCCGACAGAATACAGAAGGAGCTTGACAAGAAGAACATTGTTATTGTTGCGGGTTTCCAGGGCATTAACAAGTATGATGACGTTACAACACTCGGCAGAGGCGGCTCAGATACAAGCGCAGTTGCTATTGCAGCGGCTATGCACGCCGATCTGTGTCAGATATTCACCGATGTTAAGGGTGTATACACGGCTGATCCGAGAAAAGTTCCGAACGCAAAGAAGCTCGATGAGATCTCATATGACGAAATGCTTGAGCTTGCTACGTTGGGCGCACAGGTGCTCAACAACCGTTCGGTTGAGATGGCTAAGAAATATAATATAGAATTAGAGGTATTGTCCAGCCTGGAGAGAGAGCCGGGTACGATCGTTAAGGAGGTAACAAAAATGGAAAAAATGTTGATTAGTGGTGTTGCAAAGGATACAGAGGTTGCTCGTATTTCGATAATCGGTTTGCCCGACAGACCGGGTCTTGCATTTAAGGTGTTCTCAAAGGTATCTGCTGCAAATATAAATGTAGATATCATTCTCCAGTCGATCGGCCGTGACGGCACAAAGGATATCGTATTCACTGTAGCACAGGATAAGGCAGAGGAAACAGAGAAGATCCTCAGAGAATATCTCATTCCGCTCGGAGCTAAAGAGGTTTCGGCAGAAACAAGCGTAGCCAAGGTTTCTATCGTAGGCGCAGGCATGGAGAGCCACGCAGGTGTTGCAACAAAGATGTTTGAGGCGCTCATGGACGCTCAGATCAACATCAGAATGATCTCTACAAGTGAGATCAAGGTTTCTGTTCTTATCGCAGAGGAAGACGCAGATAACGCTGTAAAGGCTATTCACTCGAAGTTCTTTGATTAAGGAACCACTGATTAAATCACGTCCTTCGGACTGAGCACCAAATTTGCTTGCATCTTTAGTCTCGCCTGCCGGCTCGATCGGTGCTTCTGCTGC